>NZ_QKRU01000127.1:0-8760 GCF_003234055.1 Pseudomonas sp. 57B-090624 | reverse complement strand
CCAGGCCGACCTCGCTGCCGTCGGCATCCAGGCGGACATCCGCGTCTTCGAATGGGGCGAACTGATCAAGCGCGCCAAGAACGGCGAGCACGACCTGGTGTTCATGGGCTGGGTGGGCGACAACGGCGACCCGGACAACTTCCTCACCCCCAACCTCTCCTGCGCCGCCGCGCAATCAGGGGAGAACCAGGCCGGCTGGTGCGACACGAAGTTCGACGAACTGATCCGCCAGGCCCGCGCAGAGAACGACCGGGAAACACGCGCCCAGCTCTACCGCCAGGCCCTGGCGATCTTCCACGAGCAAGCCCCCTGGATCCCCCTCGCCCACCCCAGGCTGTTCAACGTCCTCACCCCCGAGGTGGAAGGCTTCCGCATGAGCCCGCTGGGCTCGAATAACTTTGCGACCACGCGGTTGAAGGCGAAGCCGTAGCGATAAGGGCAGAGGATTCACGGGTTTCACCCGCCCTGTGCCTGGGCCGTAGGAGCGAGCTCTGCTCGCGAAGCCCTTCGTAGGGTGGGCTTCAGCCCACCACCACGGCCACGCCAACCCAAACGGGTCGGCGATGGAGGAACTCGGCTGGGTGAACCCGCGCGGGCCGTCTTTGGCCATATAGAAGTGGTATTCCAGGCGGATGCCGTGACCGGTGCGGTAGGGCAGGGAGCTGGTAGTTCGGGCCTAGGCCGTTAGCCTCCAGGGAACGGCGCAAGGCAGGGAAAACGATCACGAAATCGAATTCCAGGCTCGCAATATGGCCCCGATGCTGGTTGACTGCCTCTCCACAGGGATGGATGCCCTGCCTCCTACGACAATGGATTGCCGAATGCACAGGTACCTGCCCCCCCTCATCCTGCTCACGGAAAACAATGAGCATCAACCTCTTCGTTTGCAGGGTGAAGTCCTCGACATCAGCTATGGCCATGACAACTTTAGCCACCTCATAAAGGTGACAAGGGCATCCAGTAGCCAGGCCATTGAACACAGTGATCATTACGACGACATCAGGATCGTACCTGGCTCACCGGCATCACTGAAGAACGCTGTACCCACAACTCCATCTGGACCAATAACGACAAAGGGCGCCAGCTCAGCCAACAGATCGCGCCATTCAAGTGATAGGAGAATCTTCTTGCTCCCAACTGACACAAATAACCAACGTACCAAATTTCTTCTTTGGTCGATCAGCATGTTACTTTGTTTTCCAGCACTCACTTACGCAGAAACCTACCAATGGGCGATAAACAGTGCACCCCCTTATTTTTCGTCCCCTGAAGCTGCCTGCATTAGACACCACAAACTGGCCACATCCCAAGACCTATACAATAGCTATCAGTTCGTTAAGGTAGTAAAAACCAGCCACCCTGGCTACTTTTACTGCATAGCAAAAAATGTAAACCCATCAAATGGCAATCTTAACTACGAAGAGGGCTGGATAGGTACTGCCACTAGAGTAGGGGACTCCTGCCCTCTCGCAGCAACATACAACTCAGAAAATGGTGAATGTGAACGTGCAGCCTTATCAAAAGGCGAACCACCACCCCAGCTCACCTGCCCAAGCACAAAAAAAGGAAACCCAATTGATATCTCAAGCGGAAATAAATTCCAAGCAGAGATAGACATTGAGGGACCGCTTGAATTCAGGAGATCCTATAACAGCATGGATGGCCTATGGAGGCACAACTACTCCATGAGATTGAGAGTCTTTGAAAGCAAAGTGACTATCGTTTTCGATGATGGACGCGAGTCCACAATACCCATTATCAACGGCACTCTAGAAGCTGCGCCCTTGGAGCTGGGAACATTGTCACACAACAACAGCACATGGAAATATATCTCACCACAGAGCATCATTTACGAATTCGATGCAAATGGCCGACTTTCCCACATAAAACGAAACAAGCAAAAAATAACACTCGAACACTACTGGGCAGGAATCAAAATAAAAGACGACAACGGCAACTCACTTCATATCAGCGAAGATGAGCTCCTGCAACCCACAAGAGTTACAAACGACACGCTAACCATTAATTATTCATACAACGTTGCACATCAACTGGAGTCGGCAAACTATATATATCCAGAAACCACAAGTACTCGCATCTATCACTACAGTACAGGGGCTCTCTTCAACCTCCTCACCGGCATCACCGACGAGCGCGGCATCCGCTACGCCACCTGGGCCTACGACGACCAGGGCCGCGCCATCTCCAGCGAGCATGCCGGCGGCGCCCAGCGCACCCTGGTGAGCTACAACGCCGACGGTTCCTCCACCGTCACCAACGTCCTCGGCAAGCGCACCACCTACCGCTTCCAGACCATCCAGGGCATACGGCGCATCACCGCCATCGAAGGCGAGCCCTCGGCCAACTGCCCCAACAGCAATTCCAGCTTCACCTACGACGACCGTGGCCTGGTAAAGACCCGTACCGACAACAAGGGCAACGTCACCACCTTCGACTACAACGACCGTGGCCTCGAAGTGTCCCGCACCGAAGCCTTTGGCACGTCCCAGGCGCGTACCGTCACCACCACCTGGCACCCGACCCTGTTCCTGCCGGCCACCGTGACCGAGCCCGACCGCATCACCACCTACAGCTACGACGACCAAGGACGCCAACTCAGCCAGAGCGTCAGCCCGCGCTGATCTGCACAAGGACTTGCCCATGAAACCCCTGTACCACCGCTTGAGCGTCCTCACGCTCGCCCTGGCCGGCACCCTCGTCGCCGCCAGCCTCCAGGCCACCCCGCGCAACTGGAGCTACACCTACACCGCCAGCGGCCAGATCGAAACCGCCGATGGCCCGCGCACCGATGTCCAGGACATCACCCGCTACGCCTACGACGCCCAGGGCCACCTCACCAGCGTCACCAACGCCCTTGGCCACATCACCCAGCTGTCCAGCTTCGACAGCTTCGGCAACCCGCAGACCGTCATCGACCCCAACGGCGTCACCACCGCCCTCACCTACACCCCGCAGGGCTGGCTCGCCTCGGTCAGCGTCAGCGGCGGCAGCACCGCCTTCGAGCACGACGCCATCGGCCAGATCACCAAGGTCACCCGGGGCGACGGCAGTTGGCTCGCCTACACCTGGGACGATGCCCGGCGCCTGACCAAGATCACCAACAACCTCGGCGAGCAGGTCGAGTTCGATCTCGACGCCATGGGCAACCGCACCGCCCAGCGCATCAAGGACGCCTCCAACAACCTCACCCAGCAGCAACAGTGGGTGTATGACGAGCTCGGCCGCCTGCTGCGCTCGGTCGGCGCGGGTGGCCAGACCCACAGCCGGCAGTACGACCTCAACGACAACCCCACCACCGACACCAACCCGCGCCAGTTCAGCCACACAAAGGCCTATGACGCCCTCGACCGCCTGGTCTCCAGCACCGACCCGCTGAACAAAGTCACCAGTCTCGGCTACGACGCCCAGGACAACCTCACCCAGGTCGTCGATCCGCGCGGCGTCACCACCCGCTACGAATACGATGGCCTCGGCAACCTCACCCAACTCATCAGCCCCGACACCGGCACCACCACCTACGGGCACGATGCTGCCGGCAACGTCATCCGCAAAACCGACGCCCGCGGCATCGTCACCACCTACAGCTACGACGCCCTTGATCGCCTCACCGGCCGTCAGTACCCCGCCACCCCCGCGCTCAACGTCCAGTACCACTACGACATGACCGCCAACGGCAACAAGGGCATCGGCCGCCTCACGGCGGTGCAGGACGCCAGCGGCGTGCTCGGCTACAAGTACGACGAGCGCGGCAACCTCATCGAGCAGCTGCGCTCCGTCGCTGTGCTCGATGTCGACCAGTACGACACCCTCGGCTACGCCTACGACGCCGCCAACAACCTCATCCGCATCGACTACCCGGCCGGCTTCAGCATCCACTACAGCCGCAACGCCGCCGGCCAGGTCAGCCAGGTCGGCTTTGCCGTCGGCAGCGCTACCCCCACCAGCCTCGCCAGCAACATCGGCTACGCCCCCTTCGGGCCGCTCAAGAGCCTCACCTGGAACAACGGCATCGTACTCAGCCGCACCTACGACCAGGACTACCAGCTCACCGCCCAGCAGGTCGGCAACTGGCAGAGCAGCTACAGCCACGACGCCAACGGCAACATCACCGCCCACGCCCACAGCCTGTTCGGCAGCCTCGACTACCAGTACGACGCCCTCGATCGCCTGACCGAGGAAAAGGCCGCCGCCAGCCGCAAGGCCTACGCCTACGACGCCACCGGCAACCGCAGTTCGCGCACCACCTACGCCACCAGCAACGGCAGCGAAGCGCAGACCGCCAAGCAGACCCTGCACTACGCCCCCGACAGCAACCGCCTCAGCCAGCGCAGCACCAGCTACGCCGTCGAAGCCGATGCCGCCGGCAACTACACCCGCTACAGCCAGAGCCGTCGCTACACCTACGACGACCAGGGCCGCCTCAACGCCGTCACCGATGACGCCGGCACGCCCATCGCCAGCTACGCCTACAACGCCCTCGGCCAGCGCGTGCTCAAAGATGTGCAGCAAGGCAGCGCCCACACGCCCTACACCTACCTCTACGGCCCCGACGGCCAGGTGCTCGGCCAGGTGCGTTACACCAGCAGCGGCAAGAAGAGCAAAGCCAGCTACTACGTCTGGCTCGACAGCCTGCCCATCGCCCAGATCGACCTGAGCTACGACGCCGCCGGCACCACCATCGCCAGCACCACCCTCACCTACCTGCACAGCGACCACCTCAACACCCCCCGTCTGGCCACCAACCAGGGCGGCAACCTGGTGTGGAGCTGGCAGAGCGATGCATTCGGTGTGGGGCAACCCAACACCTATGGCGGCAATATCGATGTGATCCTGCGCTTCCCGGGGCAAGTCGCCGATGCGCACAGTGCGCTCTACTACAACTACTTCAGGGATTACGATCCGGAGACCGGAAGGTATGTGGAGAGTGATCCGATTGGCTTGGATGGGGGGTTGAATACGTACGGGTATGTTGAGGGCAATCCGATTATCTTTGCAGACCCATCAGGCTTGCAGAAAGTAATTTTCTTCGATCCAAACAGTGCAAATCCGAGACAAAAAATTCCTTATAACGGCGCACTTGCGGACGCGGACGACCCTACCTCATGCGTAATATATGCTCATGGTTTCCCTAACATGATCAGCGATGACAGGAATGGCAAAATATATACAAGCGACCCGGCCTCCATGTACGGATTGAAATCCGAGCTAATACGCCAAGGCTGCACCCCCAACATGCAGATAGTTTTCAAATCATGCGAAGTTGCACAGGGAAACAACTCATTTGCTGAAAAATTTTCTAAGATCTGGGGTCAGAAAACAAGCGGGCCTACAGAGAAAATTTGGTGGATGTACAATACACAAACAAACGGCAAAACAACCTACTGGCTAGACAGAACCCCTTACCGCTCCATCCCGTCTTCAAACCCTGCCAAACCAGATTACTCTCAGCCTGGAGCATGGAGAGACTTCAAATGAACATTAAAATTTTTATAATACCTCTAGCATTAATCTTGGCATCGTGCACCAGCCAAAACCAAGCCACCCAAGCATATGCACCAAGCTGCCCTGCTTCCACTAAGGGCAACGACATTAATACCGTAATGGTTTTACTTGAGTGCAATCAGAAGCAAGAAGCGAAATCAGTTGCTAGACGCGCATCTCTTCAAGGCAATATAGAGTTAAATAAAATATTCCTTCAACTTCTAGAGAATGACAACGAAACTGACTACGGGCTTACTAGCGCGTTGAAGTCCGCGGAGAGTGGTGATCCCACAGCAACCATCGCAACTATTCATATAGCAGAAAAATATCAATTAAATTCGCTAAACGAAACATTATTTGAACTAGTGAAAAAAACCTCAAACACAGAGCATCCTTACCCGGTACTGAGCGAATACTTAAAATTCATATCAAATCAGAAAACCCCAACTAAATCCGATCTAGATCGATATGAAAAATTACTTTCTAGCGTTCAAGAAAACCTAGCTAAAGAAGAACTCAGAGAACTCAAATCCTTGAGCCAATCCATAAAAAACAGAGTGCAATATCAATAACTGCAATCGTGTTCTCGACATACTCCGGCCACGACCAACTCCGTGGCCGGCATTAAGATGTCGTAGCTGACGAATGGAGGTACGCTGCAGGGGCAGGGTGAGAAACAACATTTTTCAAATGCAGCTTTCAGAATACTCCTGTTCTAAGGCAGATCGCACGCGACGGCTTTCGCGGTCTGCCACCCTTTCCTTGAGAACTATTAGCTCGAAGCACTGACCAAGACCACGCAAGTCGCTCACGTGGTTCTTGCCAGTTGATCGAGATAGTGGCGTTACCGCACAAAAGCCTAATGCCCTCAGCACCGTACGACCACATCGCAGAACAGAAGAAGCCCTCTCCGAGTGGGCTCTTCTGGATCATTCCAACCCGAACGGGTCGTCGATGGAGTGGCTGGGCTGGGTGAACCAGCGCGGGCCGTCTTCGGCCATGTAGAAGTGGTCTTCCAGGCGGATGCCGAATTCGCCTGGCACGCAGATCATCGGCTCGTTGGAGAAGCACATCCCCGGCTCCAGGGGCGTGGCGTCGCCGCGCACCAGGTAGGGACCTTCGTGGATGTCCAGGCCGATGCCGTGGCCGGTGCGGTGCGGCAGGCCGGGGAGCTGGTAGTCCGGGCCCAGGCCGTTGGCTTCCAGGGAGCGGCGGGCGGCGGCGTCCACCGATTCGCAGGGGGCGCCGAGGCGGGCGGCCTCGAAGGCCTCCAGCTGCGCGGCCCTTTCGAAGTTCCAGAAGGTGCGCTGGCGTTCGCTGGGAGTGCCGAAGACGTAGCTGCGGGTGATGTCGGAGATGTAGCCGTGGAGCTTGCAGCCGGTGTCGACCAGCACCATGTCGCCGTCCTTGAGCACCTGCGGCTCGCGCACGCCGTGGGGGAAGGCGCTGGCGGGGCCGAACAGCACGATGCAGAAGTAGGAACCCGTGGCACCGACGCGACGGTGCGCCTGGTGGATGAACTCCTCGACCTCGGTGGTGCTGATGCCGGCGCGCAGGATGCTGGCGGCGGCCTTGTGCACTTCGAGGGTCATGTCCTTGGCCCGTTGCATCAGGGCGATCTCGGCAGCCGACTTGCGCTGGCGGCAGTGGCCGGTCACCCGGGCGCCGTCGATGAAGTCGTAGGCGCTGCCTTCACGACGGATGCCGTCGAACATGAAGAAGGGCAGGCTCGGGCACAGCGCCACCCGGGCGTCGCTGGCGAGCTTCAAGCCGGCGAGCCTGTCCAGCAGCAGGCGGTAGGGATTCTCGTGTTCCTGCCAGGTGCGGATCACGCCCGGGACCACCTGGAAGTCGCGCACCGTGCCTTCCTCGAAGGCCGGGGCGATGTATTCCAGCTCGCCGCTGGCCGGCAGCAGCGCGCCCACCAGGCGTTCGCTCGGGTGCCACTGCACGCCGGTGAAATAGCGCAGGTTGCTGCCCGCATTGAGGTACAGGGCGGCGATGCCCTGCTCCTGCATGAAAGCCTGGGCGCGATCGATCCGGGCCCTGTATTCGGCCAGTTCGATGGGGCCGCTCCCGGCGGTCATGTCACGCAATCCGGCGAGCGCCTGTTCCGGCGTACTGCCGCCTACACCCCTGGTCATCACTGGAACCTCTTTGTCCGACAATTGCGGCGAAATTTAAGTGAGGCTTAAATAGAGGTCAAAACAAATTTTCAGTCCCACTTAAAATCAGCCCGCAGCGAGCGACGCTTTCACGCGGGCCCCGCGCCGTTATACTGGCCGCCTTCCAACAAGAGCCCTCGCCATGTCCGTAGATCGCATCGGAGAACGCTTGCGCCGTTACAGACGCGCCGCCAAGAAGACCCTGAACGAGGTCGCGAGCGAGTCCGGCCTCACCGCCAGTTTCCTCTCCCAGGCGGAGCGCAATCTCACTGGCGTGTCGATCTCGTCGCTGGCGAACATCGCCAAATCCCTCAATGTCCCGCTCAACGTGCTGTTCGACCAACCGCCGCAGCCGCAGCCCGACTCGCACCAGGGCGAGCGCGTGCGCTACACCATCGAGGGCCAGCCGCTGGCCTACGAGCGCCTGTCCACCTCGTTCCCCGGCAACCTGCTCAACGCGGTGAAGATGAACATGCCGGTGGGCTACCAGTCGGAACTCATCGCCCACGAGGGCTCGGAGTTCGCCTACGTGCTTTCCGGGCAGATCATCTACACGATCGAGGGTCGGCAATATCCTCTGAGCGCCGGCGATTCGGTGCACTTCGATGCAGGCAAGACCCACTGCCTGGCCAATGCCGGCAGCGAGATGGCCGAGGTCCTGACCGTCACCACCATGCCGCTGTTCGACGATCACAGCGCCTCCTGAGCCCTCCCGCCACCGCCTGCCAGCCTGAATGCACAGCCCTGTGACGCGCCAATGTTAGTCGCGCTTAATTTCTATTGACCGAAATTTCAGCATGACTTAATTTCGGCCTCGGCTGATTGCCGGGGATGGACCCATGGCAACGCCCTTACCGCTGCAAAGGGCCGGCTCACCCGACCAGGGAACCGGAATGCAGCGGGGTGTACCGATCCATGTGCTCGGTCCAAAAGGCCGCGACGCACGTGACGCCCTCAGAAAAAGAAGGGTATTCGGAATAGCCGGTTGATGAAGGGAACTTCTAACCGGCTTCCGAAGGCGGTGTAGTGATGTTGATGGGAGGCTCCAAGAAGCGCTCCAAGAGCTTCCCTATAGGCACCCCCATGTCCACCA
>NZ_QKRU01000126.1:0-9785 GCF_003234055.1 Pseudomonas sp. 57B-090624 | reverse complement strand
GAACTGGGTGGCGCCATCGTCGTCGGCCGGGGCCGCCGTGGGCAGGCTCGGCAGGCGGTCGAGGGCCGCGATCAGCGCGGCGGCATCCGGGTAGCGGTCCTTGGGGTCCTTGGCCAGCAGGCGGGTGAGGATCTCCTGGTAGCGGCCCTGGGCGATGGGCAGCTCCGGCAGCGGCTCTGTGAGGTGCGCCAGGGCGGTGGACAGCGAGTCCGAGCCGACGTAGGGCAGCTTGCCGGTGAGGATTTCGTAGAGCACCACGCCCAGAGCGTAGAGGTCGGCGCGGCCGTCGATCTCCAGGCCGCGCGCCTGCTCGGGGCTCATGTAGCTGGGGGTGCCGACGGCGAAGCCGGCCTGGGTGAACTGGGTGCGGTCGTCCAGCGCCTTGGCGATGCCGAAGTCCGAGAGCACCGCGCCACCGTCGGCGCGGAACAGGATGTTGGCCGGCTTGACGTCGCGATGCACCAGGCCCTGGGCATGGGCGTAGCCCAGCGCGGAGGCGATCTGGCGCAGCCACACCAGGCCCTGCTCGGGGCTGAGGCCGGCGCTGATGCGCTCCTTCAGCGTGCCGTTGGGCAGGTACTCCATGGCCATGTAGTACAGGCTGCCGACGTTGCCGATGTCGTGGATGGTGACGGTGTGCGGATGCGACAGCCGCGCCAGGGTCTTGCCCTCGCGCAGGAAGCGTTCGCAGAAGCTGGCGTCGGCGGCCAGCGCCGCGGCCATCACCTTCAACGCGACCTTGCGCTCCAGCGAACGCTGGGTGGCCAGGTAGACCACGGCCATCGCGCCGTCGCCCAGCTCGCGTTCGATTTCATACCCCGGAATTTCTATGTCCATGCTGGTCTTTTTTTCTTTTTCAGGATGCTTTGACGACTACCGCCGTGATGTTGTCCGGCGCGCCCCGGGTCAAGCCCAGATGCACCAGGCTGCGGACCACCTGATAGGGGTCCTCGTGGCCCAGTACCTCACACAGCTCGTGGTCCTCCGCGGTCTTGTTCAGACCGTCGCTGCACAGCAGGAAGCTGTCGCCGGGCAGCACCACGAACCTCGTTTCTTCCAGTTCCAGATCGTCCTGCACCCCCACCGCGCGGGTGACGATGTTGGCCATCGGGTGCACCTTGGCCTCGGCCTCGCTGAGCAGGTGGCTGTCCACCAGCTCCTGCACGTAGCTGTGGTCGCGGCTGATGGGTTCCAGCTTGCCCTCGCGCAGGCGGTACAGGCGGCTGTCGCCGGCCCACAGGCAGGTCCCCTCGCTGCCCCGCGCCGCCAGCACGACGACCGTGCTGCCCATGGTGCTCACCCCGCGCTGGCGGGTTTCCGCGCGCACCAGGGTGTTGACGTGTATCAGCGCCGCGCGCAGGGCGTCGACATAGGCATCGAGCCCGTCGCCGTACTGCACGCCGCGAAGGGTATCGACGATCAGGTTGCTGACGTAGTCACCGGCGGCATGGCCGCCCATGCCGTCGGCGACCACCCAGAGCCCGTAGTCGCCGGCATCGAGGCAGGCGTCTTCGTTGACCTGGCGGACCATGCCGACGTGGCTGTGGCTGGCCGATCGGTATTGCGCAACCGGAGGCAGTGGCATCACAGGCTCCCGAAATCGATCTGCCCGATGCCGGCGGGCTGCTCGACGGCGCCCTCGCCCACCAGGAAGCGGCTGAAAAACCGCGTCGGCGGCAAGCCCTGGAATCTCACCAGCTCGGCCGCGACACGCTCTGAACCACGCCCCCACCAGAAACTGCAGCCGTCGCTGGCGATCTGCGCCAGTACCGCCTGTCGCGACTCGCTGCCCTGCACCGCGTAACGCAATGCGCCGACCTCGCTGAGACGCGCGTCGTGGCGCGGGCTCACCAGCGGCGAGCCCAGCCCCTGCACCCCGGCCTCGAAGGCGTCGAAATCGGCCTCCGGCTCCAGGGTGGAGAGCAGCAGCGCCTCGGCGCGATCGAACCAGTCATCGGCGCCACCGACCACGGCGCCGAGGTTGCTGCGCTCATCCAGCAGCACCGCGATGGTCAGCGGGAAATAACGGCCGACACGGTCGATGCTGGGCATCACCACGCCGGCCACGGCCTCGCTCCCCAACAGGTTCGGGGCGATCGCGAAGCGCCACAGGGGGCTCACCAGGTAGGCGTCCAGCCAGGCGCCGCCCAGCTCGGCCTGGCTCTGTGCCATGCCGGCGGCCAGCCACTGGTCCCAGGCCTCGATGAAGGCCGGGGGCAGGCCGCGATGGATGAAGTCGCCACGGCTGGCGAGCTTGCCGTAGAAGCCCGCCGTCGTCATAGGCGCTCCGGCAGGCCGAAGCCTGTGACCACACGGCTGCGGAACGGGTTGAAGGCACTGCTGGCGCGCAGCTCGCTGGAGATGCTGACGTTGTCCACGCGCATGCGCAGGGTGAAGCGGTCCGGCGCGTTGCCCTGGGTGAGGTCCGACTGGTCGAGCAGGCGGAACCAGGCCCAGGGGCCTTCCATGGTGATGCCCGAACGGCCGCTGGATGACGGCGGCGAGATGGTCAGGCGCACCACGCCCAGGCTGTTGGGGCTTGGCCACTGCATGGCCACCGGCCGGCTAGGGCCGTGGTCGTAGCTGAACTGCTGGCCGTCCAGGTCGAGCTGGAACTGGTCGATGGCGGCGTCCATGGCCACCGCCTTCAGCTCGAAGCGCACCATGGGCGTGGTGTTGCCGGAGCGGAAGAAGGCGTCGCGGATCTGCGCGGCACGCTGGAAGGTGCCGAGCACGCCGGAGCCGATGCCGAGCTTCTCCGCCGCCCCCGGCTGCCAGCGCCAGGTGGTGGCGGAGGTGTCGACGTAGGGCTGCAGGTACTTGCGGAAGTAGCTGTCCATCACCCCGCCGACGCCGAAGAAGGCGCCGAAGTCGTCCAGGGTGGCGTCGCGGGTGCTGTTGCGGTCCAGCGGGTAGCGCCCGGCCAGGGACTGGCGGTAGACGTTGACCACTTCGGCCGTCCAGGCGGCGTTCAGCTGGTTGCGGATGCCGCCCATCATGGTGCTGGTGGTGGCGCTGACCACGGACTTGACCAGCCCCTGGACCAGCGGCGGCTGGCGTTCGGCACCGAGGCTGACGCGCTGGGCGGCGGCCTGGGCCTGGTTCTTCGCCTCGCCCAGCAGGGCGTCGCCACTGGCACCGCTCATGGCGCTGATCTGCACGTAGAGGGCGTTCATGTCCGCCAGCAGGCCGTCGATGGCCGCCGGTTCGTTGTCGTTCTTGGCCACCAGGCTGTTGAGCTCGGCGAAGTGCGCGGTGATCGGGTCCTCGCTCGGCGCCTGCTGCTGTTGCGGGGCGTCGTCGCCCTGCCCCACCAGGGAGCCGAGGCGATCCTTGAGCTTGCCGACGGTGTCGCTGGTGCCCTTGAGTTTCTCGGCGGCCAGGCGCTCTTCCTTCTGCAGGTCGGTCTCCTTGGCCACGGCTTCGAGCAGCTTCTTCAGCGGCGACTGCGGGCCGGACAGCACGCGCAGCACGTCGGCGGCCTGGGCGGTGCTGGTGATGGCGACGAAGTCGATGTCGGCCAGCAGCGCATCCCATTGGCGCAGGTAGTCCTGGAAGTACATCTGGCGCACTTCCAGGGCCAGGCTGGCGGCGTCCTGGGTGTCGTCCATGGTGCGGCCGAGCACCCATTGCTCCTCGGCCAGGGTGCCGGACTGGCTCAGGCTGGAGACCATGAACACTTCGCGGTAGCCGCGCTGGGTGAAGAAGCCCGACAGCGGGTCGTTCAGCGCCTTGCCGCTCTTGCGCGAGAACACCAGGGCGGCATCACGGCCGGCGGCTTCGCTGATGCGGAAGTCCGGCAGGCCCTGGGGCAGCTTCTGGCGCTTGACGCGGTCGTACACGCGCTGGGCGATGGACAGCTGCTGCAGCTGGCGACGGGTGTCCTGCACCAGGTTGTCGTCCAGGCGCACGGCCGGCGGCGCGCGGTCGTAGAGCGCGGCCAGGTGCTCGTTGAGCGCCTGGCGCTGCTCGGGCACCAGGTCGCGCGGCAGGCTGCGGTCCCAGTCCAGCGCCACCCAGGCCTTGATGAAGTCGCCGTCGTAGTGTTCCGGGTCGGCGAGCATCAGGTAGGCCTTCAGGCCCTCGTAGAGGAAGTCCGAGGAGCCGCCGCTGCGCAGCTGCTCCTCGATACGCGCCATGACCCGGGGGGCCATCACCGCGATCAGCAGCTTGCGGTACACGCTGGCGCCTTCGGCACCGAGCATGTCGCCCTGGTAGAGGCCGTAGCCCTCCGCCCAGCTCGGCGCATCGCCGGACACGTTGCGGATGGCATTGAGCAGCGGCAGCACCGCCAGCACGTCGCGCTGCGCCGGGCTCAGGGCCTGCAGCTCACCGTGCAGCGGCTTGACCCGGCCATCGACGGCGGCGATGTAGCTGCGGTTGGCGCTGAAGCTGGCGAACCAGATGGCGGCGATGCCCAGGACCAGGATCGCGGTGGCGGCGAGCACGCCACGGGCCATCCATTTGCGCTGGCGCTCGACCTTGGGGTTGGCGCCCACCAGGCCGCGCTCGCCGAAGGCCACTTCGCGGAACAGGCGCTCGATGAAGTAGCTGCGCCCGGTGCCGGTCTGGCGGGCCAGGTGCTGGCGGTCCAGGTTCATGCTCTGCGCCATGGCGCCGATCAGGCGGTCGATGGGGCTGCCTTCCTGGGTGCCGCTGGTGAAGTAGACGCCACGCAGCAGCGCGCGCTCTTCATAGGGGTTGGGCTTGAACACGCCGTCGAGGAAGCTCGACAGCGCATCGCGCAGCGCCGCGAACTGCTGCGGGAAGCCGTAGATCAGGTCGCGCCGCGCGGGGTCGCGTTCCTGCTGCAGGCGCTCCACCAGGCGCTCGTTGAGGCGCTGTTCGAGCAGGGCGAACTCGTTGCCGAACACCGACAGCGGGCCCTCGGCGCTCTTGCCGTCGTCGAGGGCGAAGGTCATGCCCCAGACCTGGGCGCGGTCTTCCTTGCTCAGCGAGTCGAAGAACTCCATGAAGCCCGGCACCAGATCGAGCTTGGTGAGCATCACGTAGATGGGGAAGCGCACGCCGAGCTGGGCGTAGAGCTCCTGCACCCGGGCGCGGATGGCGCGGGCATGGGCGGCGCGCTCGGTCTCGCTGCCCAGCAGCAGGTCGGACAGGCTGATGGCCACGAAGGCGCCGTCGATGGGTCGGCGCTTGCGCTGGTTCTTCAGCAAATCGAGGAAGCCCAGCCAGGCGGCCTTGTCCACCTGGGCGTGGCTGTCCTGGGTGGTGTAGCGGCCGGCGGTGTCGAGCAGCACGGCCTCGTCGGTGAACCACCAGTCGCAGTTGCGGGTGCCGCCGACGCCACGGATGGCGCCGCTGCCCATCTGCTCGGCGAGGGGGAAGTTGAGGCCGGAGTTGACCAGCGCGGTGGTCTTGCCCGAACCCGGCGGGCCGATGATCACGTACCAGGGCAGCTCATAGAGGTTGCGCCGCTCGTTGCCGCCGAGCTTGGCGCGCTTGAGCAGGACCAGGGCCTCGTCCATGCGCTGCTTGAGGGTGGCCAGCTCTTCGCTGGTGGCCACGCTGGCGGCATCGGGGGCCACGGCCACCAGGCCCTGCATCACCTTGGCGGCGTTGCGCCGCGCCTGGATGATGCGCAGCACGCGCCAGCCGATCCACACGGCGAACAGCAGGCCGATGAGCACCCAGCGCACGGTGGCCGAGGCCAGGGGCTCGACGTCGCCGATGGCGATCAGCGGGCCGACGAACCAGATCACCAGGCTGAGGGCGATCAGGCCCAGCACCGGTATCACCCAGCGGGCGAGGAAACTGAAAAACGCCTTCACTCGACGCCCTCCGCAAAGACTGTGATCTCCACCCGACGGTTGCGCGAACGGCCGTCGGCGGTGTCATTGGATGCGACCGGCTCGGTGTCGCTGCGGCCCTCGGCGCGGAAGCGCTCGGGCTGGCCGCTCTTGGCCGCGAGCACGTCCATCACCTGCTGGGCGCGGTCCTGGGACAGCTTCCAGTTGGACGGGTAGCGCAGCGTGGCGATGGGCCGGTTGTCGCTGTGGCCGGTGACCAGCACATTGCCCTTCACCTTGCGGATGGCCTCGGCGATGCGCAGCAGCAGCGGCTGGAAGTCGTCGGCGATGGTGGCGCTGCCGGAGGCGAACAGCTGGTCGCCACGGATGGTCACCACCGAGCGGTCGACGGCGTCTTCCACCGCCACCTTCTGCTGGCGGATCTCCTCGGCGAGGAAGCCGGCCAGGCGCGGGCGCTCGACGATCTTCGGCTGCTGCGGCGGGCGGTCGATGGTCTGCACCGGGACGTCGCCCAGGGCATGCAGGTTCTTGAACACGGGCTCGGCCTCGGCGGCCAGCTTCAGGCGCATGCCGAACAGCAGCGCCAGGAGCAGCGCGGCACCGATGGCCACGGCCACCCAGGGCGGCAGGAACTGGCGCAGGCGATCACGCGCCACCACCAGGCCGCGCCAGTGCGGCGACAGCTCGCGCTCGATCTCGCCGTGGGTGCTGCGGATGGTCCCGGCGACACGTTCGCGCAGCGCTTCGAGCTGGCTGCGGCCGTCGTTCATCACCCGGTAGCGGCCTTCGAACCCGAGGCTGATGCACAGGTACAGGAGCTCCAGCAGGTTGAGGCGCTGGCGCGGGTTCTGCAGGCAATGGTCGAGCAGCTGGAAGACCTTCTCGCCACCCCAGGCCTCGTTGTGCAGGGTGATCAGCAGGCTCTGCTTGCTCCAGTCGCTGCCGCTGCCCCAGGGGGTGCTGAGCACGGCTTCGTCCAGCGCGGTGCAGAGCACGTAGCGGCTGAGCATGACCTCGTCCTGGGCGATGCCGGCGGCGCGGGCCTTTTCCTCGAACTGGCGCAGGTAGCCCAGCAGCTGCGCCCGCAGGCTGGCGGGCATCGGGTGGGCGATGGTGTTGCGCAGGCGGGTGAGCAACGCCAGCATCGGGCCGGCGGCGGCTTCCAGGGGATTGAGGCCCTGGCCGCGTGCGGTGAGCATCGGGCCGGTGGGCGCAGGGCCCGCGGGCGGCGGCGTGGGCGCGTCGTAGCGCGGCGCGGCCGGGTCCGGGGCACGGCCACCGGGGCGCGGCATGATCATGGTGCGGTCGTTGTTGCCGTTGCCGCCGCTGCCACCACCGGCGGGCGGGCCGCCGAAGGGATCGTCGATTGGATGCATCGCGAATTAACTCCGGATGGCCCAGAAGGCCAGGTTCAGGCCAGGGAACTGGCCAGCGATGTGGAAGGCGAAGCCGCCGGAATGCACCAGTTGCTTCCAGTGGTCGCTGCCACGGTCGAGTTCGAAGTAGGTGCTGCCCGCGTGGTAGGGGATCTGCCGTGGCGCCACCGGCATCGGCAGCAGCGCGATGCCCGGCAGCTGCAGGTTGACCAGGTCGCGGATGTGCTCCACGGAGCCGATCTTGGCCTGCTGCGGGAAGCGCGAGCGCAGGGCTTCGCCGGGCACGTCGGCGCGCACCACGAGGATGAACGCCGAGTTGTCCAGCAGGCTCTTGTCCGCCAGCATCGCCACGTGCACGCCGTAGGCCTTCTCGACGATGGGGATGGGCACGGCGCGGCTGTCGATGACCATCGACAGGGCCTGGCGCAGGGCGAGCATCACCGGGGCGAAGGTGGTGGCCAGGTCGTCGTGCTCGTAGGCCGGGAACTCCGCCGGGCGACGGCCGCTGGCGGAGAAGGTGGAAAACTCGCCGGCCAGGCTCACCGCCTCGCGGTAGAACCATTCCGGGTGCAGCGGGGTGATGCTGGCCAGGTGCGAGACCAGGGGCTCGGCGCGGTTGACCAGTTGCAGCAGGAGGAAGTCGGCGATCTCCGAGGCGCCACCGGCACCGGAGGCGACCACGCGGCCGGCCAGGGCCTCGCCACGCTGGTGCAGCAGGCCCAGCAGCTCGCTGCGGAAGGCCGCCAGGGGTTGCGAGGCGGCGACGTCCAGCAGCGGCGGGATGTAGCCCTCGTCCAGGGCCAGGGAGCGGTCGGCACGTTTTTCCACCACCCGCACCACGCCGACGGCGGCGTATTCGCCGAGGCCGTCACGGGCGGTGAGCAGGCGCAGGGCGCGCCCGCCGATGGACACGGGGGCGCGGCTCTCGAAGGGGGCGTTGTCGTCACGCACTTCGCGCACCGCGCTCTGGTAGCGCGCGCCACCGAGGGCCTCGCCCTCCTCCACCGTGTCGCGGGCGCCGGCGCGCTTGAGCGGCAGGGCCAGGTAGATGATGCCGTCGCGCAGGCCGTCCTCGACCTCCAGCGGCACCGGGGCCACATCGTCGCCGGGGATGTCGAAGGGGGTGCCATCGGGCAGCACGCCACGGGCCGAGACGATGGCCACCTTGCCCTGGGTGAGCAGGGCCTCGTCGATCTTCAGCTCGGAGAAACCCCAGCCGCCGGCCTGCAGCGAGCGGCAGCGGCCTTCCACCAGGGACTCCAGGTAGCGGTCGTGCTGCTGGAAGTGCTGCGGACGCAGGAACATTCCCTCAGACCACACCACTCGGTTGTTCCAGGACATGGACGAACTCTCCGTTTCTATTTGGCCGGCTCGGCGACGGGGGCCGGCGAGACGCTGATGGCATGGGCGCCGAACTTCACGCTGTAGGCGCTGGTCTGGTTCAGGGGCACGGTGATCACGTCGCGCCAGACCGCGCTGTCGAGTTCGCGGTAGCCGACGACGATGCCGAACTGGCGAGTGGCGTCATCGAGCTTGCGCTCCTGCATCTGCTTGTCGCCGGGCTTGACCAGCAACTCGTCCTGGGCGACCAGGTCGGTGGACAGGGTGGTCTGCGTCTGCTCGACCAGGGAGAAGTAGTCGGCACGGTTGAAGGCGGTGGCGCTCTTGAGTTCGAAGACCCGCACGCGCACCGGCGCGCCCTGCCCGCCCGGGCCCGGGTTGACGTCGCTGGACGCCTCGATGTGCAGCTGCACGACGGTGGGCGGGGGCGGCGGCGGGGGCTCGGAAGCGCATGCGCTCAGGAGCGCCACCACGGCTACCAGTAGAATCCTTGGCATTTCGATTCGTCCTCAATGACTGCTGTTGTTACGCGGGGCCGGCTACCGGGCACCCAGTGGGCTGCCGGGTCAGTGCCCGCGAAGCCTGGCGCTGTGCTCCTCGTAGGCGCGGCTGAACTCGCGCCCGAAAAGATCCTGGAAGTCGTCTTCGGCCTCCCGCGAGATGCTCGCGTAGAGGTCGGTGAACAGCTCCCAGTACTGCGACTGCCGGGAGCCCGGCAGCAAGGCCGAGAGCCCCGAGGGCTTGCTCAGCCGCGCTTCCAGCACCGAAGGCTCGAAGCGTTTGAGAATGTGCTTGATGGCCGCCTGCACGCCGGCCATCACCGCCAGCTGGTGGGCCTTGAGGTCGTCGAAGCTCTCGCCCACGGCCTGGTCCGGCGGCATGAAGGCGGCGTTGCCATGGCGCAACAGAAGCAGCAGCGCCTCGTCGACGTTGGGGGCGAACTTCAGCGGGTTGTTCTCCACCGGGCGGATCATGGTCTGCGCCATGCGGAACTCGCCCTTGAGGCTGGAGCGCGCGCGCAGCACATCCACCAGCCCCTCCACCATCAGGCGGTAGCTGCGGCCGATGGCTTCCATCTGCGCGGCGGCTTCGGCGCGGTCGATGCGTAGCTGGCCGAGGCCGGCGCCGCGCAGGAAGGCGTCGAGCAGCGCGCCATCCTCACCGGCAGGAGCAGGCGCGGCAGCAGGCGCCGAGGCCGCTGCGGCATGGGTGGCCTGGGCGGTGGGCGTCAACGCCGGCGGCGCGGGAATCGGATTCGGCGCGACCGCGGCCACGGGGGGCGGGGTCGCGCCGAATC
>NZ_QKRU01000125.1:0-9895 GCF_003234055.1 Pseudomonas sp. 57B-090624 | reverse complement strand
CCCCTCCCCCGGCACCGCCGCCTATGGCGCGGCCAAGGCCGGGCTGCTCAACCTCACCCGCTCCCTGGCGGTGGAATGGGCACCCAGGGTGCGGGTCAACGCGGTGACCGCCGGGCTCATCCTCACCGAGCAGGCCGAGCTGCATTACGGCGATGCCGAAGGCGTCGCGCGGGTGGCGGCGGGCATTCCCCTGCAACGCATGGCCACGCCGGAAGACATAGGCGATGCCTGCCTCTACCTCGCATCAGCGCTTTCCAGCTACGTGAGCGGCGCGGACATCTGCGTGCATGGCGGCGGGGAGAAACCAGCCTTTATCGATGCGGCCGGCGTGAATCCGTAGGTACCCGGCTCCGGAAACACCGTTCCGACTTGAAACGCACTGATGGGTTTCGCTTCGCTCTACGCCATCCTACGGTGACTCCCTCGCAGGATGGGTAGAGCTAGGAAACCCATCAATCCCGAGCCGCAGGCTCCGGGCTTACGACGCGTCCCGGGGCACAACGTTGGCCTCACCCCAATAGGCCTTCATCGAACGGATCAGGCCGTCGTCGTCGAACTCCATCACGTCGATCACCTGGATCGAGCAGGGCGCGCCGTTCCAGTCGACGTCGACGCAGAAAGGCACCGCGCCGCTGCCGGCGTGGCTGGCGGACACCGGGCCGGTCTGTCGGGCGCGGGCGTTGGCGCGGCCCAGGCCCTCACGGTAGAACTGCGCGATGGCCTCGCGCCCACGGTGCAGCGGGCTGCCCACCGGGTCTTCCACCGTGGCCTCGGCTGAATAAAGCGCGACGATGCCGTCGATATCGCAGGCGTCCACCAGTTCGATGTAACGCGCCATGGTCTGCTGGATCTGTTGCGGGCTGATCATAGAAAGCTCCTTAAGCGACTTCGAAGAGAGCGGCGGCACCCATGCCGCCGCCGATGCACATGCTCACCACCACGTAGCGCACGCCACGGCGCCTACCCTCGATCAGCGCATGGCCGACCATACGCGCACCGGACATGCCGAACGGGTGACCGATGGCGATGGCGCCGCCGTTGACGTTGAGGCGTTCGTCCGGGATGCCCAGTGCATCGCGGCAATGCAGCACCTGGCAGGCGAAGGCCTCGTTCAGCTCCCACAGGCCGATGTGATCCACGCTCAGGCCATGGCGCTTGAGCAGCTTGGGGATGGCGAACACCGGGCCGATGCCCATCTCGTCGGCGTCGCAGCCGGCCACCGCCAGGCCGCGATAGAGGCCCAGGGGCTCCAGGCCACGGCGCGCCGCCTCCTGGGCGCTCATCAGCACCGAGGCCGAAGCACCGTCGGACAGCTGCGACGCATTGCCGGCGGTGATGAAGCGCCCGGGCCCCGTCCACTGGCCGCCCGCCCACACCGGCGCCAGGGCGGCGAGGCTCTCGCGGCTGGTGTCGGCGCGGTTGCACTCGTCGCGGGTCAGGGTCACCGGCTCGTGGCGGCTCTCGCCGCTGGCCTTGTCCACCACCAGGCGCTGTGCGGCCAGGGGTGCCAGCTCGGCGTCGAACAGCCCGGCGGCCTGGGCCCGGGCGGTGCGCAGCTGGCTCTGGTAGGCGTACTCGTCCTGGGCCTCGCGGCTGATGCCGTAGCGCTCGGCGACGATCTCGGCGGTCTCGATCATCGGGATGTAGGCGCGCGGGTCGTGCAGCAGCACCGCTTCGGACTGGTTGCGGTAGCTGTTCTTGTGTTTGTTCTGCACCAGGGAGATGGACTCCAGCCCACCGGCGACGGCGATGTCGATCTCGTCGCAGATGATGCCTTTCGCCGCCAGGGCGATGCTCATCAGCCCCGAGGAGCACTGGCGCTCCACCGCCATGCCGGCCACGCTCGACGGCAGCCCGGCGGCCATGGCGCAGAGGCGCCCGAGGTTATAGGCCTGGGTGCCCTGCTGGGCGGCGGCGCCGATGATCACATCGTCCACCTCCCCCGGCGCGATACCGGCGCGGCGCAACGCCTCGCCCACCACATGCCCGCCCATCGCCGGCGCCTCGGTGTCGTTGAACGCCCCCCGGAAGGCCTTGCCGATAGGCGTGCGGGCGGTGGAAACGATTACGGCTTCTTTCATCCTGGTGTCCTCATGGTCATCGGCCCACTGGGGGCCATCGTGGGAGCGAATTCATTCGCGATGCAGCCCGCAGGGCTGCCCCGAAGAGCGGTGCCGCTTCGCGCCCCTTTCACGAATGAATTCGCTCCCACAGAAAACAGATGCATCGCACTAGGCCGCGTAATACCGGCTGATGGTGTCCACCACACAGCCCGGCCGCTCCTCACCTTCGATCTCCACGCTCACGCGCACGGTGGCCTGCACGCCGCCTTTCACTTCCTCGGCGGCCACCAGCTCGGCGCGGCCGCGCACGCGGCTGCCCACGCGCACCACGTTGGGGAAGCGCACCCGGTCGCAGCCATAGTTCACGCCCATGGCCACGCCGCGCACTTCCAGCAGCTGCGGCAGGAACAGGTTCACCAGCGCCAGGGTCAGGTAGCCGTGGGCGATGCAGGCGCCGAAGGGGCCGCTGGCCGCGCGCACCGGGTCGACGTGAATCCACTGGTGGTCGCCCGTGGCCTCGGCGAAGCCGTCGATGCGCGCCTGGTCGAGGGTGATCCACTCGCTCTCGCCCAGCGGTTCGCCCACCCGCTGCAACAACGCAGCGGGGGTTTCGAAGATGCGGGTCATGCTCAGGCCCTCTGGCTGGAAACCGACAGCACTTCGCCGGTCAGGTAGGAGCTGTAGTCGCTGGCCAGGAACATCATCACGTTGGCCACTTCCCACACCTCGGCGGCGCGGCCGAAGGCCTCGCGGGAGGCGAGCTGGTCCAGCAGCTCCCTGGGAGCCGAGCGCTTGAGGAAGTCGTGCAGGGCGATGCTCGGGCTCACCGCGTTGATGCGGATGCCATGCTCCGCCGCCTCCACCGCCGCGCAGCGGGTCAGCGCCATCACCCCGGCCTTGGCGGCGGCGTAATGGCTCTGCTCCTTCTGCGCGCGCCAGCCGAGCACCGAGGCGTTGTTGACGATCACCCCGCCCTGGCGCTCCATCATCTTCGGCAGCATGGCGCGGGTCATGCGCATGGTGCCGGTGAGGGTCACGTCCAGCACCCGCTGCCACTCCTCGTCGCTCATCTCCACCAGCAGGCGCGAGCCGCCTAAACCTGCGTTGTTGATCAGCACATCCACCCCCGCCAGTTCGCGCTCGGCGGCCTCCACCAGGGCGCGCACCTGGGCTTCGTCGGTCACGTTGCACACCTGCGCATGCACCTGCTCCAGGCCCGTGGCGGCGCGGATCTTCTCCCGCGCCTCCTGCAAGCGGCCCTCGTGGATGTCGCTGATCATCAGCGCGCGGCAGCCTTCCTCGGCGGCGCGCAGGGCGGCGGAATAACCGATGCCGGCGCCGGCGGCAGCGGTGATCAGCACCGAGCGGCCACGCAGCAAACCGTGGCCGGGGACGTAGTTGGGAACGTTCATGCAGTGACCTCTCAGGCGCGCACGCGCGGCTCGCGGGGCATGCCCAGCGCGCGTTCGGCAATGATGTTGCGTTGGATTTCGTTGCTGCCGCCGTAGATGGAATCCGAGCGGCTGAAGAGGAACATCGCCTGCAGGCGCCCCAGCGCGTAGGGCGCGCCGTCGAGCAGTTCGGCGTCGGGGCCGAGCACGTCCATGGCCAGCTTGCCCAGCGCCACGTGCCAATTGGCCCAGCACAGCTTGTAGATCATCGCCTCGCGGCGCAGCGAGCCGTCCTGGGCGCCGGAGAGCATGCGCAGCGAGTTGTAGCGCAGGATGCGCAACCCGCCCCAGGCCTCGGCGATGCGCTGTCGCAGCAGCGGGTCGCGCGCCGCCCCGTTGGCGCGGGCGATGCGGATGATCTCTTCCAGCTCGTTGTGGAACAGCATCTGCTGGCCGAGGGTGGAGACGCCGCGCTCGAAGCCCAGCAGCGCCATGGCGATCGTCCAGCCATCCCCCGGCGCACCGAGGATATTGGCCCCGTCGGTCAGCGCCTCGTCGAAGAACACCTCGTTGAACTCCGAAGTGCCGGTGAGCTGCTCGATGGGCCGCACCGTCACCCCCGCCTGGCGCATCGGCACCAGCAGGAACGACAGCCCCTGGTGACCGACGCTGCCCGGCGTGGTGCGGGCGATCACGAAACACCATTCGGATTCGTGGGCCAGCGAGGTCCAGACCTTCTGCCCGCTGATGCGCCACTGGCCGTCCTGCAGCACGGCACGGGTCTTCACATTGGCCAGGTCCGAGCCCGCGCTGGGCTCCGAGTAGCCCTGGCACCAGAACTCGGTGCCGCTGACGATGCCCGGCAACAGGCGGCGCTTCTGCTCCTCGGTACCGAAGGCGGCGATGGTCGGCCCGGCCAGCCCTTCGCCGATGTGGCCCATGCGCCCCGGTCCGCCGGCGCGGGCGTACTCCTCGTGGAAGATCACCTGCTGGCTGATGGAAAGCCCCCGGCCGCCATGCTCCGGCGCCCAGCCGACGCAGGTCCAGCGGCCCTCGGCGAGCTTGCGTTCCCAGGCTTTGCGCTCCTCGGGGAAGCCGTGCTCGTCCCCCGGCCCACCGCGAAAGCGCAGCGGCTCGAACTCGCCGCGCAGGTTGTCGGCCAGCCAGGTGGCCACCTCCAGGCGGAAGGCTTCGTCCGCCTCGCTGAAACGGATCTTCATGCGATATCTCCCAGGAGGGCGGCGGCGATGCGCTCGCGGTGCCAGGCCGGCGCGCCGAACAGGGCCTCGCTGGCCCGGGCGCGCTTGAAGTAGAGGTGCGGGTCGTATTCCCAGGTGAAACCGACGCCGCCATGCAGCTGGATCGACTCCGCCGCACAGTGGAAAAACGCCTCCGAGCAACGTGACTTGGCCAGGGCAGCGGCCAGCGGCAACTCGGCGGCGACCGTCGCGTCACCGTTGGCGGCCAGCGCTTCCTCGGCCACGCAGGCGGCGTAATAGGCGGCGGAGCGCGCGCACTCCACCTCCAGCATCATGTCGGCGGCGCGGTGCTTGATGGCCTGGAAGCTGGCGATGGCGCGGCCGAACTGCTGGCGCTCGGCGGTGTAGGCCAGGGTCAGGTCCAGCGCCTGCTGGGCGCCGCCGGTCTGCTCCGCCGCCAGGGCCACGCAGGCCAGTTGCAGCACCTGCTCCAGCAACGCCCCGCCCTGCCCCACTGCCCCCAGGCGCGCATCGGCCGGTACATACACATGCTCGAAATCCACCTGGGCCAGCTTGCGGGTCGGGTCCAGGGTCGGCACCAGCCGGCGGCGGATGCCAGGCGTATCGGCGGGCACCGCGAACAGCTCGACGCCCTCATCGCCCCGCGCGGCCACCACCAGCAGCCCCGCCTCGTGGCCATCCAGCACCTGGCGCAAGCGCCCCTCGATCACAAAGCCCCGCCCCTCGGCGCGCACGCTCGCCTGCACCGCCTCCAGCCCCTCGCGGTTATTGCCCGCATAGGCCAGGGTCGCGGTCAGGCTGCCCTCCGCCAGCTGCGGCAACCAGCGCACCTTCTGCGCATCGCTGCCGCCCAGCAACAATGCCGGCGTGGCCAGGCAGGCGGTGGCGAAAAAGGGTGAACAGAACAAGCGCCGGCCCATCTGCTCCAGCAGAATCGCCAGCTCGACGAACCCCAGCCCCAACCCGCCGTACTGCTCGGGAATATGAATGGCCGGCCACACCATCTCCGTGCACAGGCGCTGCCACAACTCGGGGTCATACCCCCGCTCGGACGCCATCGCCGCACGCACGGCGGCGGAGTCGGATACATCCGCGAGAAAGCTCTCGGCGGACGCGCGGATCATCTCCTGCTCATCGCTGAACGCGAATTCCATGGGACTGCCTTGTGGTGATTACTGGGCTGGACGGCAGTCTGGCGGGTTGCGGAGAGGGGGGAATCGTCCGAGTGGACGACGGGGGAAACGGCGGGAATGGAGTGAGTGGATGAGGAGAAATGGCTCAGGTGGCGCTCAACAAGGGGCACGTAATCAGCCGTAAGCCAATACCTTGCCTTTAGTAAGACTTGAGGAATAGCATCGGGCCATCACTTGCAAGGATGCTCACAGTGACTGGACCACTCCGCCTCCTTCTCCTCCTCGCCCTGGCATTCGCTGCGCTTTCGCAGCCTGCGTACGCCGGCAATACGCCGTGCTCCGGCAGCAAGGGCGGCATCGCCCGCTGCGACGGCGATCTGTTTCTCTGCAATGACGGTTCGATCAGTGGATCGAAACGCAGCTGCTCTTCCTACCTTGGCTCCTCACGCTCAACACCCAATCAGGTATCGCCCTCCCTGCGTCGCTTTGCCGACTCGTCCAGTGAATGCGCATGCGGTACCAGTACGTTCTGCACTGGGCCGCGTGGTGGGGTTTATTGCATGACGCCGGGAGGGAGGAAGAGCTATGTGCGGAAGTAGATCTCTCTGCTGGTATTGGTTGGGCTTGCAGCTAATCATTCAAGCATTTATGCGATAAATTTAACTTTCGAAACACCAACACAACAAAGAGGAATTTTCAGAATGCCCTCACCCTAATTACAGCCCAGGCAATTCACCCAAAACAAAACGTCAACTCATACATTAAATCGTGGAGCACTGTACATGAAACCATACAAAAACCTAGGCAAAGACTCCGGAGTTGCTTTTTATGAAATCGAAAACAACTCAATAACTGTGCAATTCACAACAGGAGCAACTTATCTCTATAACTATCAAAGTGCGGGACAGCAACATATCGAGCAAATGAAAATCTTGGCCATCGCTGGGCGCGGCCTCAACAGCTATATAAAAAAACATGCAAACAAAGGATACGCAAAGAAATTACGCTGAGAACAAATATACTGACTAAACTGCTAACCCAGCAGCAAAAAATCTAAATGTAGGTGCCTTGCCCATGGGCTATCCTTTTGAAAAAAACCCTCTTGATGAGTACCTGCCAAAACTATTTAAATTAAGAATTGAAGAACTCGACGCAACCTGCATAAGAGATAATTCAGAGAGCACAAAAAAAGCCAAAGAGGCTGCAGCAAATAAACTCATACAGCTGAACTCAGAAATCAGAGAGATAACCCTTAAATTTTCAGTACCGGAAAGGGAAATTGATCAGTTCAAAAGCAAGGCAGAGCTTGCTGTAGAGAAATTTCTTCTTGAGTACCCAGAGCCTTCAAAACCCGACCCAAACTGCGAACATAACCAGACACAGGTAACGAAGAAAGAATTTCGAGACGGGACACTACACGTAGTAGCTCAGTGCTTGAGCTGTGGCTCCCAAGCCAGAGCCCTCCAAAAAAAAGATTACCAGATCGGTACATTGCCAGCATTTGATGACTCACTTCGCGAGCGACTTCACTCCGAATGGAGACACTGGAGCTTGGCCCGCGATGCGGTTTTCTCTAAAGAAATAAATAAAGATAATTCCATACCAAACTTTGACATAGAAGCATTTGATTCCAGATTTCAAACTAACGATCCGAAACCAGAACACGAAGACTGCAAACACAGCAACACAGAAGCCCGTATACGCACATATAAAAATGGAAGCACCGCTGTAGTTCTCCAGTGCATTCTATGTGGACACCACACAGGCTCAGCCAGCAAAAGAAACTACCCAGCTATTTCAGCCCTCCCACTTTTCGACGAGCAACTTAAAGAGCGCTGCAAAGCGGCATTGGATGCTTGGTACACAAGAAGAGGAAATGCTTGGAGGCGCGAGCACGAAGAACATCATAGGATTATAAAAGAGAAAATCCAAAGTGGTGAGATAGCGGTAAAAGACAACTCCCGATTTGGGACCTATTACGATTCCCCAGAATGGGAAAGAACTCGTACCAGAATTCTGCAGAGGGACGACCACCAATGCCAAGCATGCAAATTAGCTGCCGAATGCGTGCATCACATTGTTTACGACAGGCTAGGTGCTGAAAACGATATAGACCTTATATCGCTCTGCAACACCTGCCATAACCTGATCCATCAGGAGCAGAGAAAATTTAGGAATATATATCGGATGCCGCCTAGGGACATCAAAGAATTGCATGAGACCAAATGGGATTACGAACAAGACTGTGACGAGTACTAATTTCCACAATTCAGCCCAAGAAAATTAGAAAGATCTGCTTCTCAAGATTTTCGTTTAGTTGGAGTAAGCGAGAATTGATTAGCCTAGAGGATTCTAAGTAGATTCTTCGTGCGCAATGGACACGACCATGAGCGCGCATAAAGCACTCACAACTCCCTTGCCCTCCCACTCCCTCCTCCCTATCCTCCCCCAGCCACGGTAAATCCCGTGGCCGGGTTTGACAGCCCGAAAGCAAGAGGCGCGATTGCGCCTCAACGGTGCATGCGGAAGCGGCGAATTGCTTCTGCAGGCCCTTGCTCGCATGCAGTTTTCAACTGCAACGCTATATGGCGGATCGCGTGGGGAGACCCTCGTGGTCTGCCGGGTCCTCTTGCCTCGGTCTGTCAACCCCGCGCGATCTGCCACCCTCGATGACAGCGCGGGTGGTGGAGTCTTCCTATCGCAAGAGGAAATTCACCATGAAAAACGCATTCACCCCCCTCGTTTTCTATCACCATCACCAACGCCTGCGCGCGGTGATGGTCGACAACCAGCCCTGGTTCGTTGCCCATGATTTCGCGCAGTTGATCGGCCTGGCAGATGCCCTCCCCTTGCTCCCGGCCTTGGAGCCTCACCAGCAGCAAACCCTCTCCCTCAGCTACACCGACGACTTCCATGAAGAAGTGGTGGTGATCAGCGATATCGGCGCCTACCGGGCGCTGTTCCAGTTCGGCAAACCCAAGCACAGCGATGTGGGCCGCTGGGTGAACGAGGTGCTGGTGCCGACGATGCACGACTACCACCGCACGCCCGATGCGGCTCCCACTCGTGAAACGCTGATCTATGAGGGCCGGCAGCTGGGCGTGGTGCGTTGGCAGGGTGAGCTGTGGGTGGCCTGGCGGGATTTGCCGCTGTTCATGGCCAACGGCCAGGAGGTGTCGGCATGAGCACGGATACGCAGCAGCAACGCCCGCACGACTTGCTGGAGCGCCTGGATTCACGTCTGAATGCGGTGCATATGATCGCGTCGATCATCCAGGACAACGCGGGCCGGCGCGAAGGTACTCCCGGCCCCTTTCTCAACGACGTCCGCGAGGGTGCGTTGATGGATGTGATGGTGGACCTGTGCCGCAGCAACCAGCAGGACTTCTGGCAGCTGATGAAGATGGGCGCGCTGCCTCTCTGGACCCGCTGACGCGGGCCTGGCCCCTCTCGCAGGGAGGGGCCTTTGGGGCAACGGCGTTGCCCCTGGGCGATTGAAATCGCCCCTACAGGTGCGCGCGATTGGTGCGTGTGGCCGGAGAGGTTGTCGCGAATGAATTCGCGCCTACGAATCCATGGGTTATGTGCAGTTCAGGCAACGCATCAGGTGTTCAGGCCAGCCGAAAGCACGGTACGGCGGTGCACAAGGCACAAACCACAGGGGCTCCCCGTAGCGTTGTTGCTGCCCTGGGTTGCCCGCCCTACCACGAGCCATAGGGAATACCGTGCTTCTCGATATAGGCCTGGGAGATGGCAGACAGCGGCCGATGTTTCCCGCCTGATGTCCCGCCATAGGGCCCAAGCTTCACCACGCTGCCCTGCACCCGCGCCACGTCGATGGCAGGCAGGCATGCGCCCATCAGCCAGACCTTGGCAATGCCCCCGGGCGCCAAGCCGACCGTCAGCATGTTGCGGTAGTCGGTAATCCATTTCGCATCAGCTTTGCAAAACGCCTTCTCCCCCTTGAGCATCGCCTGTCGAGCGGTCTCAGGAATGACGATATAGGCCTCGTAGGTCTGCGGCTCCACCAGCGACTGCCAGCGCACGTAGATCAGCCGCGGCACGTCCGCCCCGCCCACCTGCTTGCC
>NZ_QKRU01000124.1:0-9945 GCF_003234055.1 Pseudomonas sp. 57B-090624 | reverse complement strand
CCCGACACCTCCGCCAACCCGGCCCCCCGCTACGACGTGGCCTGGTCGCTGATGGTCCCCGCCGAAAAGCGCGCGCTGCCGGAGGAGCGAACGGACGCCGAGCTGCTGCAGGTCGAAGCGGGCGGCATGCGGCTTCCCGCGGGCCTGGACAGCGCCTACTAGGCGGAACGGCGCTGCCCGGTGCACGGCAAGAACCCCGGAAGAGCCGCGCCTCGCGCGGCTCTTCGCGGCCACATCTGGCAGCAATCGCGCAGGACGGAAATCGACAGCGAGCCGAAGAGCCCGCATTATCAGCTCACGCAATGAGCCGAATAGACCCGCTAATCGGCTCACACCCGAGCAAAGCGCATGAACGCCCCCTTCTGGATCTGGCAGCAACCCGACTGGCCACGCTTCACCTGGCAAACAAAAACCCTTGCCCCACTGCTGCGCGCCTGCACCCAGGCGCAAGGGCGCTTGCTCGGCATGCTCGGCGCTGTCGGTAGCGATACCGAGGCAAAGAGCAGCCTGGATACCCTGCTGCAGAACATCCTCACCTCATCGGCCATCGAAGGTGAGCAGTTGAACGTCGATTCGGTGCGCTCATCACTGGCACGCCGCCTGGGAATGAACGAAGACGGCCCCGTCAGCGCCCGCTCCGAAGGCCTGGCGGAACTGATGCTCGACGCCACCCGCGCACATCAGCTCCCGCTCGATCTGCCGAGGCTGTATCGCTGGCACAGCTGGCTGTTCCCCATCGACGGCGAGCTGCCTACCCCCCAACTGAGGGTTGGCGCGCTACGTGGCGATGCGCCCATGCAGGTCGTCTCCGGTCGGCTCGACCGCCCGACCGTGCATTTCCAAGCCCCACCGCGCCAGGAGCTGGACGAACAGCTGGCAGACTTCCTCGCCTGGTTCGAGAACAGCCGCAGCGATGCAGCGCTCGACCCCTTGCTGCGCGCCGGCGTCGCCCACTTCTGGTTCGTCACCCGGCACCCCTTCGATGACGGCAACGGCCGGCTGACCCGAGCCTCACCGACATGGCACTGGCCCAGGGCGAGCAGCAGGCCATCCGCTTCTACGCCATGTCGGCCAGCATCCTCGACGACCGCGCCGGCTATTACCGCATCCTCGAAACCAGCCAGAAAGGCGGCCTGGACATCACCGCCTGGCTGCAGTGGTTTCTCGGCACATTGCTCAAGAGCCTCGATCAGGCCCTGGCGCGCATCGATCGGGTACTGGCCAAGGCGCGCTTCTGGCAGACGCACCGCACCCAGGCCCTCTCCGCCGAACAGATCAAGGTACTCAACCGCCTGCTGGATGGCGGCGAACGCGGCTTCGAGGACGGCATCAGCGCCGCCCAGTACCAGACTATCGCTGAGGTATCCAAAGCCACTGCTACTCGACACCTAAGCGATCTTTTGGAAAAAGCGGCATCGTACGTCTATTTGGTGGCGGTCGTAGCACTTACTACCAGGTGAATATAAACAAGTAAATTCAGTAATTAAGCCTGCCAGCCATAGAAATAATTGAGAGCTGAGAAACCCATGGATGCTCCCATACAGAAAGCAAAAAAAAACCCAGCATGGACCCGGGACGAGCTAATTCTCGCACTCGACCTCTACTTAAATCACCGTCATTCACCCTACAGCAAGCGCCAACTCGAAGCTCAAGCTTTGTCAAAAATTTTGAGCCGAATAGGCCTGACTCTTGGATTAAATAAAGCCGGCAACTTTCGCAATGAAAATAGCATCCTCATGAAACTAAGCAATTTCAGAAGATGGGACCCTGACTACATAAGAGATGGAAAGAAAGGCCTAGAAAAAGGCAATAAGGACGAAAAGCTCGTATGGCAAGAGTTCGCTGGCGATCCATCTAAACTCGCCTCCGTAGCAGCTGCGATTCGCAATGCAATTGAGAGCCCCTCGCCCGAAGTACAGGAGCTGGCAGGCCAAGACGAACTGGGGATTGAGGAAGCAGAGGAAGGAAAAGTACTGACACGTCTGCATCGCTATCGCGAGCGCAATCGAGCACTGGTTGAAGCCAAGAAAAAGGAGGCACTTAAGGTTCTGAGCTGTCTGCAATGCGAGGCATGTGGCTTCGATTTCGAGAGGGAATACGGTCCAGTAGGCAATGGTCTCATCGATATTCACCATACCAGGCCCCTGCACACACTGAAGCCAGGAGAAACAACCAAACTCTCCGAGCTAGCTTTGCTTTGCGCCAATTGTCATCGTGTTATTCACTCCAAACGCGAATGGCTGAGCGTGGAGCAGGTACGCGCGCTGAGGAAACGGCCCTGAGCCAGCAAGGCCCTGCCATATGGCATGAACAGACCTAGCTCAAACAGCATTCCTTTGCCTGAAAAATCTGAAATTGGCAATATGAGCCACCCCTTACGCCACAACCTGGTTCTCCTGTGCCGAGCTGTGCATAATCAACGTAGACAATCAGCGCCATTAGATAATTGAGTTCCGATACCTATGTCATCTTCCAAGCCACTAACGTTCATCGACGCCTTTGCCGGTTGCGGCGGCCTGTCCCTCGGGTTGATGCAGGCGGGCTTAACTGGCCGCTTTGCGATTGAGCGAGATAGTTTTGCCTTCGCAACACTGAAGGCGAATCTGTTGGCGGAAGGTGGGCTCCATCAATATGCCTGGCCAGATTGGTTTCCCCAAGAGCCGGTCGGCATAGTCGAATTTCTCAATAACTACCGAAATCAGCTCGAAGAGCTTTCAGGAAATATTGACATCCTAGTTGGCGGTCCTCCGTGCCAAGGATTCTCCAGCGCAGGCCGAAGGCAACACGATGACCCTCGCAATCAGCTTTTTGATTCATATTTAAATTTGGTAGACATAATAAAGCCTAAAGTAGTTTTGATCGAAAACGTTAGAGGATTCACGCTCGACTTCAGCGCAGGCGACGAGATTAAGAACTTCTCGCAGGCACTCAAATCACGACTGGCTGATGCCTACACAGTTTACGAACAGTTACTTGACCTCTCAGCTTTTGGCGTACCCCAAAGGCGCACACGCTACTTTGTCCTAGCTTTCCACTCTGAATTGAATGTTACTGACCCGTTCATACATTTAAAAAATCAACTCCCCTCATTTTTACGCTCACTACGCCTAACAGCACCGGTGTCGTCTAGCTCAGCGATTTCAGATCTTGAGATTGCTCGGGGTGGTACGCAGCTATCAACGGAAAGCAAAGGATTCAATGAAATCTGTTATAGAGGCCCGCTCACTCGCTACCAAAAGCTTATGAATGCAGGGTGCGAAGCTCCCTCCAATCTACGCTTGGCGCGCCACAATGAAAGCATCGTGGCTCGTTTCAAAGAGATCATTGCACTGAGCCATGCAGAGGGCCGGCTAAACATCAGTATCGGAGCTGAAATGCGCGCACGCTTTGGTCTTAACAAGATGGCGTTGCGTGTCCTAGACCCCGAGCGCCCATCTCCAACGATCACGAGCATGCCTGATGATCTATTGCACTACTCTGAGCCGCGCACGCTTACAGTTCGCGAAAACGCGCGATTGCAAAGCTTCCCAGACTGGTATTCATTTCAAGGTAAGTACACGTCTGGCGGTCATTTGCGCAAACAAGAGGTGCCTCGTTTTACGCAAGTAGCCAACGCGGTACCCCCGCTTGTTGCACGTGCAATTGGAGAGATGTTGGTCGATCTGCTTGAAAAAGAGGCCACTCCGGCGAGGGCGGGCAACAATAAAGCTGGCTCACACCTGCATAGCATCGAGCAGAGCGCGGAAGTCTGCGCGCAGGCGTAAAATTAACTTACGAAGTTCCCTCATAGCCTCAATGTCAACAGTCTTGCCGGCTTCGTCAATGACAGTATTGGGTTTCCCCCGAGGAACCAAAATCGCATGCCCAAGAGCGTTGCGGCCAGACACGACACCATCGCGATACTGCTGTATTGTCTCTACACTGGCCGCATGTGCCGTGAACTCATCCATCCCTAGAATGGCAGCCAACATACGAAGACGATGGTCTGAGGTGAAAAGCATATGGGATTTGAACAACGCTTCAACGCTAGGTGACGCACTTAGCTTCTCGCCCTGATTCGTGATGTTTTGCACCTGCTCCATCACACGCCGCATCGCTTCTTCGATAAACTTGGCCCGACCTGCCTCATCAAGCTTGCCGTGCGCAAGGGCCAAGCATTTGTTAACCATATAATCAATGTCACTCGTAGCCCCCATGACAATGCCACGAGTATGATCAAGGTCAAGAACCTTCTTGATCAGCGAATCAAAGACTCCAACTACCTCATCGACCAAATCTGGCCGGTTAGCGCAATAGACACCTTCTAGTTGTTTTTCGTATGCCTTTTGTCGTAGTTCTACTACAGATGCCTGCCCGGAATAGAACACAACATCTTTATAAGGGACGATCTGACGAATGCTCTCGATTGCATCTTCACCGTATGTGTTGTTACCGAGATCCCAGTCCACCAGAATGAGATCGATCTCGTCCGTGAATACGTTATCAGCAATAGCCAACTCCATCTCAGCAAGAGTAGTGCACTGTCGAGGCCTGAAATCGAAACCCTCGGCAGCCATCTTCAGTGCGATGCTAGTGATCTGCGCGGCGACATGATCTGGCTGGTCATCCACCCATAATACGTTGAAATCAAGTCTCACGCTTTTCTCCCCTTTGCGGCGATTCTAATGACGAAGCCCAGCCCCTTTTCCAATTGGTCATCCAACTCGATGCTTCCACCCATTTCGCCTAGTACTTGCCGTACATGGTAAAGGCCGAGGCCCGAGCCCTGAGTGGTCGTGTATCCCATCTCAAAGATGCGTGAGCGGTCTGTGCCAGCGGGTAGACCACGCCCGTTATCGCTCACATGAATCGTTAAGCCATTTTTTTCTTCTTGCGTTAGCAGAAATTTAATGCGGGGAGCTCTTACTCTTCTTGCATTACTGATTAGATTATCGACGATGACTGATACGTCGATAGGGTTAAAGCGCATCCTAATCCCCGGATGAGAGTTCTCGACTACGATCTGCAAGCGAGCGCTTCCCGTAGTACGAGCGATCTGGTCAATATAGTCATCAATGAATGTGGCCAGATCCGTCTCGATCTTCTCGGAGTCAAGTTTGAAATTTGCTCTCGCCGCGAACTTCGTCACCGACATGACTTTTTTGTTGAGGTAAGCCATCTGCTCCAACCTTTTAAGAGCAGTGTCGCGCGGAATAGAAGTCTGACCGGCCGTTTCGGTCAAAAAATTCTCTATCTGTTGCGCAATATCTACGGCATAGATTGTCACCTGATGATGCAAGTTCAAGATTGTGGCGGCGTCCACATTGACAAAGGACTCCAAAAAGTGTGCACGCCGTCGCTCTGTATCTACCTCCGCCTCTGCCCTATCGGCACGGCGGTTTGCAGCTTCAGCGGCTGCCAGCGCCTTGTCGGCGACTCGACGCGCGTCAGCCTCAGAGCGCCTCAAATCATCGAAGCGACGTTCGGCTGCATCAAGCCGATCAAGCATCTCCTTATCGTCCGTTTTTTCGGCAATCGCACGCAGACTGACCAGAGATGTTTCAAAGTCGTTGGAGCGCTCGTTAATCAAGTCCACAAGCCGTTTGCTGTACTCGACTAACCGCACCTTCTCATTGTCGACAAGATTAGCGACCGCCGCTGTTACCCGGGCCCGCCCAGGATCGGTCATTAATCTAGAAAGGTCGTCAGTTTGAGCATCTGGCTTATCGACCCAGGACACAGGGACAACGTATTTTTCAAGACGCTTCAGGCAGTGGTCCATAACTGCTTTTTGCAACTGCACTACAGCAGGTGTTTCGATTAGACCCTGGTTGCGACTTGATACTTCTTGAAAGTCATCGTCGGCCCCCGAAACGTCGACACGCCCGATGATTTCGCGCGTTCCCAAAAACCGTGCATAACCTTGCTGCTTGCGGCGACTAAAGCCGAACCAATCGTCTCCATCTTCGCCGATCGGATAAACACGAAAACTATTCCTAAAGAGAAAAACAGACCCGAACTGCACTGACGGTAAGCCTACACGTCGAGCGAAAGTAACTTTTGCTGACTGGTTGAGGTAGTAGATTTCACATCTAAAGCCCGCTGTCGAGAGATACTCATATGGGTTTGGCTCGACAATACGGTAGATAACTTCACCACGGTCGGTAAGCGCCGTATGCAGCTCATCCCCGTCGATTGTGACCCTGATGAATGTCGTCTTGTCTTGCAATGTGGTGAAGATAAAGTTTCCGATCTGGCCATTGACCAAATCCTTGGGCAGCGGCTCACCTCCCTCCTTGGCATGCAAGTCAATAAGCCGCTTGTCCTCTGCCTCCTCGGCTGGTGCAGTGATGTAAATACTGAAGCCATCAGTATCTTCGCCAAAAGGGTTGATCAGCTTTGCCAGCGACGCCTTGAGGTCCAATATACGCTGTCGCGACCAAGGCCGCCTCAGTCGCTGAATGCTAACTACCGTGCCATGTTTAAGGGTCGACTTAAAATCATCTAGCTCGCCCGGCAAATCAAAATAGCCCTGCTCGGCGTATCCGACGGGGATTTTCTCGAAATGCTCCTTGGCATCCCTCTCGAACAGTTCCCAGTCAACAGTCAATCGATGGACAGTCTTGGCCTTACCTCGCGGGCGGCTTTGCAGAATCACCTCCTCGCCCAAACGATCAGAAGAAAAGCGTCCAATACCTTTGCTACCGGCATAGTGCCTGCGCTCGGCGGCAACGTTGCGAAAATCATCAGCAGGTCGATCACTACGCTTTGAGGAAAAAGCAACGAATAACCACTTACCTGTAAGATCCTCATAAGACATGCCGGAACCGTTGTCAGCGATAACAACCGTGTCTACGCCAAAGTACAGGCGCACACAATCAGCACCGGCATCGAAAGAGTTTTTCACGAGCTCAAAGATCGCAACCTCATCATCAGTGATGAGCTCTCGGCCCAACACACGCTTGAGACCGGTGCTCACATCAAAGTGCAGATCGTCCTTTTCAGCCAAACTCATCTCCCTTCATCGCCTATAAGCAATCGAAGCCGCTCAAAATCACTATAGGAGGCATTTTGCCATATGCACATTGAACTGTGCCCCTATCTGCATGCACATTCGAAGACCAATCCGGCAGTCTTCGGGTTAGGATCGATCTGCTAGAAACACATGCTGCATAGCCCCTAGCAGCTCCGTCCCTAGGAGCATTAACTAGACCACTAAAGCAAAGGCAGCTATGGCCAAGCGGTCTTAAAGCGGTACTACCACAGTAGACTGCCCAGTCTGTATTCATTTCTCAAACTCACTTTTACACCCTTTACCACGCTGTATTCAGCTATCTGCACCTTCGCGATGCTGCGTCCGGTTCTACAGGGTTTACATCGTTTCCATAACTATTTGCTCCAACGTTCACGTCTATTTGGGCCCACCACCCCCCGTGAAAAAGCCGCGCACTGCGCGGCTTTTTCTTTCCTGTGAGACGGTCTTATCAACCGCATCACCTCTCTCCGAAGTTTCCTACCCACGCTCGCCATTGCCGTCCTACAAAGGCGCTCTGTAGCGTCTCCCACCGTCATGCCTCGGCATGGCCGGGAGTGGAATCCCGAACTTGAATGCCATCGCAACACCGCCATAAGCAGGCCCAACGAAAGAACGCAGTCTTCGAGGACCTGGCCATCTATGGCGGACCGTGCGAGGGGGGCGAGAGCCCACCGGTCGTGGCATTCAAACCGGTATTCCACACCTCGTACGGTCCGCCACCCTCACGCAACCAGGATCAGGTGGCGGCTCCCCTGCAAGGAAGGAGTCTCATCATGTCCCACGACTATTTCGTTCCCAGCGTCTTCCACCGCCATCACCGCGCGTTGCGCGCGCTGCTCATCGATGACCAGGCCTGGGTCGTCGCCGGCGACCTCGGCCCGCTCACCAACCGCCATATCGACGACAAGCTGACCCGCAAGCTGGATGCGGACCAGTGGCGCAGCGAGCGCGTGGAGAACCACCAGGGCGCCGTGGAAACCCTGTTACTGATCAGCGAGAGCGCCGTGTGCGAGCTGCTCAAGGTCAACTTCTATCACCCCGAGCACCGTGGCCTGCGCCAGTGGATCACCGGCGAGGTGATCCCCGCCCTGCGCTCCCAGGCCACGCCGCACCTGCCCCGCCAGCGCCGGGTGACCTGGCAGGGCAGGGAGTTCAGCGTCATGGAATGGCAGGGCCGCCAATGGGTGCGGGTGAAGGATGTGGCGGAGCTGTTCGACGGTGGCGAACTCGCCACGCTGCAATAGAACGGAGTCGGGGACGCATGGCGTCCCCGTTCCTTTTAACGCCAGTCACGCCGTCGAAAAACGTAGACGAGGCCGCCGATGCAGGGCGTTATCAACGCCGCAGCGGCAACGCAGCTAGTTTTTCACCAGCCTGCTAGCGCTTGGCGATGATGTACACCGCATGCACGATGCCGGGGATGTAGCCCAGCAGGGTGAGGAGGATGTTCAGCCAGAAGGCGCCGCCGAAACCCACCTGCAGGAACACGCCCAGCGGCGGCAGGATGATGGCGATGAGGATGCGGATCAGGTCCATGCAAAAGCTCCTTGTAGGGAAATTCGTCTACCTCCTGATCGACTGCCGGCGAGCGCAAAGGGTTCCTTGCCGATGTTTCGGCGCCCCGCCCATAATCCGTCGCTCCCGCCCCTCCGGACCTCACCGCCCATGGCCATTTCCCGCGACGACCTCGACGAACACGGCCTGATCATCGGCGTCTCGCCCGAGCGTTTCCGCGCCGTGGCGATGCCCCTGCTGTTCGACCACCTCAACGCCCAGTGCGAGGGCACCATCGCGGTGAACCGCCAGGCGCGGATCGTCTGGATCAACGACAAGTACGCACAGAAGATCGGCATCGCCGACCCGCGCAGCGTGCTCGGCAAGGAGGTGGAGGAGGTGCTGCCGGCCAGCCGCCTGCGCGAGGTGGTGGGCAACGGGCTGCCGAGCATGCTCGACCTGATGGCCTTCGGCGACGAGCACTTCGTGGTCACCCGCATCCCCCTGCGCGACGAGGACGGCACCCTGGTCGGCGCCCTCGGCTTCGTGCTGTTCGACCGCGCCCGCCACCTGCAGCCGGTCATGGCCAAGTACAACCAGTTGCAGACCCAGCTGGCCGCCGCCCAGCACGAGCTGGCCCGCGCCCGCCGTGCGCGCTACACCATCGCCGGGTTCATCGGCACCAGCGCCGCCGCCAGCGAGGTGAAGCGCCAGGCCCGCCGCGCCGCCCAGCTGGACGCCACCGTGCTGCTGCGCGGCGAGACCGGCACCGGCAAGGAGCTGCTCGCCCAGGGCATCCACAACCTGTCGCTGCGCTCCAGCGGGCCCTTCGTGGCGGTGAACGTGGCGGCCATCCCGGAATCGCTGGTGGAGGCGGAGCTGTTCGGCACCGCGCCGGGCGCCTTCACCGGCGCCGACCGCCGCGCGCGGGCCGGCAAGTTCGAGCTGGCCGACGGCGGTACGCTGTTCCTCGACGAGATCGGCGATTTGCCCCTGCCGCTGCAGGCCAAGCTGCTGCGCGTGCTGCAGGAGCAGGAGGTGGAGCCGCTGGGCTCCAACCAGGTGAAGACCCTGAACGTGCGGGTGATCGCCGCCACCCATGTGGACCTGGAGGCCAAGGTGGCCGCCGGCGAATTCCGCGAAGACCTCTACTACCGCCTCAACGTCCTCGCCCTGCGCGTGCCGCCCCTGCGCGAGCGCCGGGAAGACCTGCTCGCGCTGGTGGACTACCTGCTCGACGACATCGCCACCCGCTCCGGCCAGCCGCCGCTGGAGCTGCAGCAGGGCGCCCTCGACCTGCTCTGCGCCCAGCCCTGGCCGGGCAACGTGCGCGAGCTGCGCAACCTGCTGGAACGGGCGCAGCTGCTGGGTGATGGCAACCGCCCGCTGGAGGCGCACGACCTGCGCACCCTGCTGGTGGACCCGCAACCCGCCAC
>NZ_QKRU01000123.1:0-10013 GCF_003234055.1 Pseudomonas sp. 57B-090624 | reverse complement strand
TTTCTATGCCATCGCCACGGCGCCGGACCGGCTGCCGGCGGTGATCGGCATCGACCGCGTGGACGGTCGCGTCGAGGTACTGGCCGGCGGCGAGCAAACGCTGGGCGAGGCGCAGCTGTCACGCCCCGAGCCCCTGGGCTTCGACAGCGGCCAGGGCGAGCGCGCCCATGGCTTCTTCTACCCGCCACGCCAGGCCGAGGTGCGCGGCCCGGCCGACGAGCGCCCGCCATTGCTGGTGTTCATGCACGGTGGGCCGACGTCCGCCTGCTACCCGCAGTTCGACCCGCGCATCCAGTTCTGGACCCAGCGTGGTTTCGCCGTGCTCGACCTCAACTACCGGGGCAGCAGCGGCTACGGCCGCGCCTACCGCCAGCGCCTGCGCGGCGAGTGGGGGCGCATCGAGGTGGAGGACGCCTGCGCGGCGGTCGCCCACCTGGCCGCCGCCGGGCGCATCGACGGCGCACGGGCCTTCATCCGTGGCGGCAGCGCCGGCGGCTACAGCGCCTTGCTGGCCCTGGCCGAGGGCCGCACCTTCCGCGGCGGCGCCAGCCTCTACGGGGTCAGCGACCCGCTGGCGCTGCGCCGGGTCACCCACAAGTTCGAGGCCGACTACCTCGACTGGCTGATCGGCGACCCCGACCTCGACGCCGCGCGCTACCGCCAGCGCACCCCGCTGCAGCGCCTGGATGACATCGAGGCGCCGCTGATCTTCTTCCAGGGCGGCCGCGACGCCGTGGTCGTCCCCGCGCAGACCTGTTCCATGGTCGACGCCCTGCGCCAGCGGGGCCGCGAGGTGGAGGTGCACCTTTACCCCGACGAAGGCCACGGCTTCCGCCAGGCCGCCAATCTCGCCCACGCCCTGGAGGCGGAGTACGGGTTCTACCGACGGCTGCTCTGATCACGTCGCAGAGTGGGGGCTCTCAAGCACTGAAGCGGGCGACTCGCAATCGGCTGGCACCCATTGGTCGGATTGAAAACGTCCCTGATTCCAGTAGTCTGCTTCCCATTCCATAACAAGAACGATCAGGCGGATTCATGCGCCACGACATCAGCCAACTGCGTAAATTCGTGTCTCCCGAAATCATCTTCGGCGCCGGTTGCCGGCATAACGTCGGCAACTATGCGAGCACCTTCGGTGCGCGCAAGGTGCTGGTGGTGTCCGACCCGGGCGTGCTGGCCGCCGGTTGGGTCGCCGATGTGGAGGCCAGCCTGCAGGCCCAGGGCATCGACTACTGCCTGTTCACCCAGGTCTCGCCCAACCCGCGCGTGGAGGAGGTGCGCCTGGGGGCGGACTTCTACCGCAGCGAGGGCTGCAACGTGATAGTCGCCGTGGGCGGCGGCAGCCCGATGGATTGCGCCAAGGGCATCGGCATCATGGTCGCCCACAACCGCTGCATCCTCGAGTTCGAGGGGGTGGACACCATCCGCGTGCCGAGCCCGCCCTTGATCCTCATCCCCACCACCGCCGGCACCTCGGCGGACGTGTCGCAGTTCGTGATCATCTCCAACCAGGCCGAGCGCATGAAGTTCTCCATCGTCAGCAAGGCGGTGGTGCCGGACGTGTCGCTGATCGACCCGGAAACCACCCTGAGCATGGACCCCTTCCTCTCCGCCTGTACCGGCATCGACGCGCTGGTGCACGCCATCGAGGCCTTCGTGTCCACCGGCAGCGGGCCGCTCACCGACACCCACGCGCTGGAGGCCATGCGCCTGATCAACGGCAACCTGGTGCAGATGATCGCCACGCCAAGCGACATCGCCCTGCGCGAGAAGATCATGCTCGGCAGCATGCAGGCGGGGCTGGCCTTCTCCAACGCCATCCTCGGGGCGGTGCACGCCATGTCCCACAGCCTCGGCGGCTTCCTCGACCTGCCCCACGGCATGTGCAACGCGGCGCTGGTGGAGCATGTGGTGGCCTTCAACTACAGCGCCGCGCCGGAGCGCTTCCGCATGGTGGCCGAGACCCTGGGCATCGACGTGCGCGGGCTCAACCACAACCAGATCCGCCAGCGCCTGGTGGAGCACCTGATCGCCTTCAAGCAGTCGGTGGGCTTCCACGAGACGCTGAAGCTGCATGGCGTTTCCACCTCCGACATCCCCTTCCTGTCGCGCCATGCGATGGAGGACCCCTGCATCCTCACCAACCCGCGCGAGTCCAGCCAGCGGGATGTCGAGGTGGTGTATGCCGAGGCCCTCTGAGGAGCAGCGCCAGGCGCTGCTCGGGCTGGGCAGCCACTCGGCGCGCAAGAGCCATTACCCCGAGCTGCTGAGCCGGCTGGAGGAGCTGGAGACCGAGCGCAACCGCTACAAGTGGCTGTTCGAGCACGCGGTGCACGGCATCTTCCAGGCCAGCCTGCAGGAGGGCCTGCGCGCGGCCAACCCGGCACTGGCGCGGATGCTCGGCTACGACTCGCCGGAGCAGCTGCTGTGGTCGCTGACCGACCTGGCCAGCCACCTGTTCGTCGGTGGCGAGGCGGAGCTGGTGCACATCCGCGCCGAGCTGCAGCGCCAGCAGGGGCTGTTCGGCTACGAGACGCGGCTGCGTCGCCAGGATGGCAGCCATGTCGACGTGCTGATGAACCTGTTGCTGAAGCCGGACGAGGAGGGGCTGTTCGAAGGCTTCGTCGCCGACATCACCGAACGCATCCTCGCCCAGCAGCGCCTGCAGACCCTCAACGACGAGCTGGAGCAGCGGGTGGCGGCGCGCACCCTGGAGCTGCAGACCCTCAACGGCCAGCTGCGCGAGGCGCGGGACGCCGCCGAGGCCGCCAACCAGAGCAAGGACAAGTACCTGGCCGCCGCCAGCCACGACCTGCTGCAGCCGCTGAACGCGGCGCGGCTGCTGGTCTCGACCCTGCGCGAGCGCAGCCTGCCGGGCGCCGAGCAACTGCTGGTGGAGCGCACCCACCTGGCCCTGGAAGGTGCCGAGGACCTGCTCACCGACCTGCTGGAAATCTCCAAGCTGGACCAGAGCGCGATCCGCCCGGACATCGACGCCTACCGCCTGGACGAGCTGCTGGCGCCGCTGGCCTCGGAGTTCCAGAGCGTCGCCCAGTCCGCCGGGCTGCAACTGCGCGTGCGCATTCCCAGGGGGCTGGCGGTGAGCACCGATATCCGCCTGCTGACGCGCATCCTGCGCAACTTCCTCAGCAACGCCTGCCGCTACACCGAGCGCGGCCGCGTGCTGCTCGGCTGCCGGCGCCACGGCGACCGGGTGCGGCTGGAGGTGTGGGACAGCGGGCGGGGCATTCCGGCGGACCAGTTGCAGGCGATCTTCCTCGAATTCAACCAGCTGGACCGGGGCCGCGCCGCCGAGCGCAAGGGCGTGGGCCTGGGGCTGGCCATCGTCGACCGCATCGCCGGCATCCTCGGCTGCCCCATCGGCGTGCGCTCGCAACCGGGGCGCGGTTCGGTGTTTTCCATCGAGGTGCCGCTGGCGGAGGGGCTGCCGGCGCGCCGCGAGGAGCGGCCGCCGCGCTCGGTCACCGGCGACCCGCTGCCGGGCCGGCGCCTGCTGGTGCTGGACAACGAGGCGAGCATCCTCCACAGCATGGCCGCGCTGCTGGGGCAGTGGGGTTGCGAGGTGGTGACCGCCCCCGACCTGGAGAGCGCCCTGGGCAACCTGGGGGGCGTCGCACCGGAGGCGATCCTGGCGGACTACCACCTCGATCACGGCGTGACCGGCTGCGAGGTGGTGCAGGCGTTGCGCGCTCAGTTCGACCGGGCGATCCCGGCGGTGATGATCACCGCCGACCGCAGTGACGAGTGCCGGCGCAACCTCCAGGCCCTCGGTGCGCCGCTGCTGAACAAGCCGGTCAAGCCGGGCAAGCTGCGCGCGGTGCTGAGCCAGTTGCTGCTCTGATCCCGAGCGGGCCCCGGCCGGTCAGTTGCCGTGCGGGGTGTCGGCCAGTACCTGCCTGAGCCGGGCCTGGTAGTCGGCCGATTCGCGCTGGCGGGCGATCTCGTCCCAGATGGCCTGGGCGAGGGCGGGGCGCTCGTCCACCAGGCGGTTCGACAGCATCAGGTAATAGTCCTTCTGCTCCAGCGGCACGGGGCGTTTCTCGATGTCCTGGCCGAGGTCCGGGTGGCTGGCCAGGAGCTGGTCGGCGCGCAGGGTCTGCATGGCGGCGGTCTCGAAACGGTGGCCGTGGAGCATGCGCAGCAGGGCCAGCGGGTCGCGGCTGGTTTCTTCCACGTCCAGGCCGTGGGCCTTGAGTAGATCGATGATGGAAAACCCGCTGAGCGAGGCGACGCGGCCACGGACGCCGCTGAAGGCCTTGCCGTCCCAGTCGGCCTGGCTGCCGCGCAGGCGGTAGAGGGAGTAGGAGGCGCTGTGCAGGCGCTTGCCGTTGTCCAGCGAGCCGTCGGCGCGGTACGGGTAATGGCCCATGACCTGGCGCTCGGCCTTGAACGCGGCGGCGAAGGCGCCGTCGTACTGGCCCCGGGCGAGGCCATCGAGACAACGCTTCCAGGGCATTGGCTGGCGTTCGATCTTCAGCTTCAGCGCCTGTTGCACATGATCGAACAGCACCTGGTTGAGGCCCTTGTCGTCGAGCATCACCCAGGGCCAAGAGTCCTGGTCCTCGTAGCAGAACACCAGTTTCCCGGGCTCGGCCGCCTGTACCTGGAGGGTGAGGAGACAGGTGAGGGTGCAGGCGATGAACGGGATCGGCGACATGGTGGCTCGGTTTCAGGCAGGCGCCCGGGAAGTGTAGTCAGGCCTTGGGACCCAGGTTGGCGGGCGCCTTTTAACAGGATGGCAAAGCGCCGTCTCCGCTCCTTGGGCGAACTTGAGAACCCGGTCAGGAATGGGGCGTGCCGTCGGATGAGCGGAGCGGGGGATGAGTACGAAAATGGCCGCAGGAGGCGGCCATGAGGTTTCCGCAGCGGGGGGAGGCGGAGGTGATGTCGGCGCGGCGGGAGCGCCGGACTTTTCCGTCGTGGCCAAGTGAGCCGTCAGCGGCATCAGATGGGGGCTGGTCCCTCAGCCGCAGTCAGTTTCGCCGGGCTGTATTGCAAGCCTGTGACGATCGCCGAAGAAAATTTTCATCGCTATATAGTTTTATACATAGCGAGGCGCTAGAGTCGGCTCCCGTTCCACATTCCACCGACCTCACACAACAACAAGGGAGTGCTTCCATGGGCTACATGTCTCGCCTGCTCATCACGCTTGCCGCCTGCTCCACCGCCGGCCTGGCCCTGGCCCAGGACGTCCAGGTGGCGGTCGCCGCCAACTTCACCGCACCGATCCAGGCCATCGCCAGGGACTTCGAGAAGGACACCGGCCACAGGCTGGTGATTTCCACCGGCGCCACCGGCCAGTTCTACGCGCAGATCAAGAACGGCGCGCCGTTCGAGGTCTTCCTCGCCGCCGACGACACCACCCCGGCCAAGCTGGAGAAGGAAGGCGACACCGTTGCCGGCACCCGCTTCACCTACGCCGTCGGCACTCTGGCCCTGTGGTCGGCCAAGGAGGGCTACGTCGACGCCAAGGGCGAGGTGCTGAAGAAGAACGCATACCAGCACCTGTCCATCGCCAACCCGAAAGCCGCGCCCTACGGCCTGGCCGCTACCCAGGTGCTGGAGAAGCTGGGCCTGGCCGCCCAGGTCAAGGGCAAGCTGGTGGAAGGCCAGAACATCACCCAGGCGCAGCAGTTCGTCTCCAGTGGCAACGCCGAGCTGGGCTTCGTCGCGTTGTCGCAGATCTACAAGGATGGCAAGGTGACCGGCGGCTCCGCCTGGATCGTGCCGGCCGAGCTGCATGACCCGATCAGGCAGGACGCGGTGATCCTCGCCAAGGGCAAGGACAACGCCGCCGCCAGGGCGCTGGTCGACTACCTGAAGGGCGACAAGGCCGCGGCGGTGATCAAGTCCTACGGCTACGCGCTTTGATTCGAATGAGGGAGCGGTGCGATGCCACTGAGCGGTGACGACTGGGCGGCGATCCGGCTGACCTTGGAACTGGCGAGCCTGACCACGGCCCTGTTGCTGCTGGTGGGGACGCCCATCGCCTGGTGGCTCGCACGCACCCGGTCCTGGCTGAAGGGGCCCGTGGGGGCGGTGGTGGCGCTGCCGCTGGTGCTGCCACCCACGGTGATCGGTTTCTACCTCCTGGTGAGCATGGGGCCCAACGGTTTCATCGGCCAGTTCACCCAGTCGATCGGCCTGGGCACCTTGCCCTTCACCTTCGCCGGGCTGGTGGTGGGGTCGGTCTTCTATTCGCTGCCCTTCGTGGTGCAGCCGTTGCAGAACGCCTTCGAGGCCATGGGGCCGCGGCCGCTGGAGGTGGCGGCCACCTTGCGCGCCAGCCCCTGGGACAGCTTCGTCACCGTCGTGCTGCCGCTGGCCCGGCCGGGCTTCGTCACCGCGTCCATCCTCGGCTTCGCCCACACGGTGGGGGAGTTCGGCGTGGTGCTGATGATCGGCGGCAACATCCCGGAGAAGACCCGGGTGGTGTCGGTGCAGATCTTCGATCACGTCGAGGCCATGGAGTACGCCCAGGCCCACTGGCTGGCCGGTGGCATGGTGGTGTTCTCCTTCCTCATACTGCTGGCCCTGTATTCCAGCCGGCGCATGAAGCCGGGCTGGACCTGACCCCGAGGACCCCGCGGCATGAGTGACGACATACGTGCGCGCCTGTACCTGGCCTGGCCCGGCTTCCTGCTGGACGTCGACCTCGCGCTGCCCGGGCGCGGCGTCACCGCGCTGTTCGGCCATTCCGGCTCCGGCAAGACCAGCCTGCTGCGCTGCATCGCCGGCCTCGAGCGCAGCGCCCGTGGCCACCTGGAGGTCAATGGCGAGACCTGGCAGGACAGCGAGCGCGGGCTCTTCGTGCCCACCCACAAGCGCGCCCTGGGCTATGTGTTCCAGGAGGCGAGCCTGTTCGAGCACCTGTCGGTGCGGCGCAACCTGGAGTACGGCGAGAGGCGCATCCCCGTTGCCGAACGCCGCGTGAAGCTGGCGCAGGCGGTGGAGCTGCTGGGCATCGGCCACCTGCTGGAGCGCATGCCGGCGCGCCTGTCCGGTGGCGAGCGCCAGCGCGTGGGCATGGCCCGGGCGCTGCTGACCAGCCCGCGCCTGCTGTTGATGGACGAGCCGCTGGCGGCCCTGGACGGCAAGCGCAAGGCGGAGATCCTGCCCTACCTGGAACGCCTGCACGACGAGCTGGATATCCCGGTGCTCTACGTCAGCCACTCGCCGGAGGAGGTGGCGCGGCTGGCCGATCACCTGGTGCTGATGGACGAGGGCCGCGTGCTGGGCAGCGGGCCGCTGGGCGAGACCCTGGCGCGGCTGGACCTGCCCACGGCGCTAAGTGATGACGCGGGGGTGGTGATCGAGGGGCGGGTGATCGGGCATGACGCCGACTACCAGTTGTTCACCCTCGGGCTGCCGGGCAGCGGGCTGAGCATGCGCGTGGCCCACGCCCCGGCGGAGGCGGGGCGGCGGGTGCGCTTCAAGGTGCAGGCCCGCGACGTCAGCCTGAGCCTGCAACGCCAGGCGGACAGCAGCATCCTCAACCTGTTGCCGGCGACGGTGTGCGAGGCGATCCCGGCGGACAACGCCGCCCATGTGCTGGTGCGCCTGGAGGTGGACGGCAACCCGCTGCTGGCGCGCATCACCCGCTATTCCCGCGACCAGCTCGGCCTGCACCCGGGCCAGCAGCTGTGGGCCCAGATCAAGTCGGTGGCGTTGCTGGCCTGAGGGGCTTCGCAGGGGGAGGGCGGTGTTCCGAGAGCCCGGCGGAACCTCGCGGATGATGGGTTTCGCTTCGCTCTACCCACCCTGCAAGTTGCGTTTCGACCTACGGCATCAGGCGCTGGCGCCGAACACCTTGGCCAGGTGCGCTTCGTAGCGGACGATGTCGCCTTCGATGTCGGGGCGCTTCATCACGTCGACGGCCAGGAAGGTGGGCAGGGCGGTCATGCCGAGGAACTGGTTGGCCTTGTGGAAGGGGAAGTAGACGGCGTCCACGCCCTTGGCCTCGAAGAAGTCGGTGGGGTCGTCGAAGGCCTGCTGCGGGGCGTTCCAGGTGGCGGAGATCATGTACTGCTTGCCCTGCAGCAGGCCGCCGCTGCCGTATTTCTGCGAGGCGTCGGAGCGGGTGCGGCCATCGTTGGCGTAGAGGCTGCCGTGGCCGGCGGTGAAGACTTCGTCGATGTACTTTTTCACGGTCCAGGGCGCGCCCATCCACCAGCCGGGCATCTGCCAGACGATGACGTCGGCCCAGAGGAACTTCTGCACCTCTTCGGCGGTGTCGTAGCCGCCGTCGATGAAGGTTTCCTTCACATCGAAGCCCGAGCGGTCGAGGTAGGCCAGGGCGGCTTCGTGCAGGGTGCGGTTGTAGCGGCCGTCGGAATGGGCGAACTGCTTGCCGCCGTTGAGCAGGAGGATCTTTTTCATGGCTGGGTGGCCTCGTGAGGTTCTCGATGGCCGGCAGGTTACCCGGGGCCGTACGCGGGAAAAACCGCTTGCGGGGCAAATCGCCTTTGCGTGAAAAGCACGAATCGATAATCGACTCTTGCGATAGGCTGCGCCGCATTCCAGCAGCCGGAGCGTCAGCCCATGAGCGATACCTGCGCCTTCATCCTCCATGCCCACCTGCGCCCGGAGAAAGCCGACGCGTTCGAGGCGCTGTTCCGCGCCTACGTCGAGCCCAGCCGCGCGGAGGCGGGTTGCATCGAGTACCACATGCTGCGCGATGCCCGCGACCCGACGCTGTTCATCTTCTTCGAGGTGTGGCGCTCGCGGGCGGACCTGGAGGCCCATTCGGCCCTGCCGCACATGAAGGCCTTCCACGAGCGGCGCATGGAGTTCCTGGTGCGGGACTTCGAGATCCGCGAGATCGAGATGCTCAGCGCGGCGGCGATGAAGGGGTGAGGTCCGGGTATCCCCTGGGCTGAAGCCCAGGCTACAGCCCAGGCTACGACCGGGGCTGCGCCGTGCCGCTCAGGCTTCCTGGGCGCGGTAGGCGCCGGGGGTGAGGCCGGTCCATTTCTTGAAGGCGCGGTGGAAGGCCGAGGGCTCGGAGAAGCCCAGCTGTTCGGCGATGTCCTGGATGGACAGCTCGTCGCGGCCCAGGTGGTAGATCGCCAGGTCGCGGCGCAGGTGATCCTTGAGCTCCTGGAAGCTGGAGCCTTCCTCGCGCAGGTGCCGACGCAGGGTCTGCGGGCTGATGTGCAGCTGCTGCGCCACCGCTTCCAGGTCCGGCCAGGTGCGGCAGTCGCGGCCCAGCAGGCGGCGGATCTGGCTGGTGAGGCTGTCGCCGCCATCGGGGCGGGCCAGCAGGTCGGCGGGGGAGTGCTCGAGGAAGTGCTTGAGGGTGCGTTCGTCCTGCAGCAGCGGCATGGCCAGGTAGCGGGCGTTGAACAGCAGGCTGGTGCTGGGCGCATCGAAGCGGCGCTGGGTGGGGAACAGCAGTTCGTATTCGCCGACGTGCTCGGGCTCGGCATAGGCGAAGGTGGCTTCATCCAGGCGGATGCGCTGGCCGATCAGCCAGCTGCCGAGGCGGTGCCAGATCACCAGCAGGCTTTCCACGAGGAAGTGGTCCGGGTCCCAGAGGGTGGCGTCGTCCACCGTCAGGCGCACCGATTCCCCCTCGCGCTCCAGGAGGATGCGCGGCGCCTCGGGGAACAGGCCGTAGAACATCGCCCCTCGTCCCAGGGCCTTCTCCAGGCTGCGGCAGTGGATGATCGCGTGGCACATCATGGCGAAGGTGCCGCGCTTGCTGCGTTGGCGACCGAAGCCCATGTACTCGTCGTCCAGCGCCTCCCACAGCAACTGCATCAACCGGCTGAACTGCTCCGGGGCGACCCGGGCGCGGGGCTCTTCCAGCAGTGCCGCCTGGATGCCCGCGTGGCGCAGGATGGCGGCGCAATCCAGGCCATGGCGCTCGGGACCGCGCAGGGCGGCACGGACGAAATGACTGGCGATGGTGCGCTCGCGCATGGGGCGGCTTCCTGGTTCGGGGTGGCCGATGGTAGGGCGGGGCGCGAGGAGGCGACAAGGGGTGGGCG
>NZ_QKRU01000122.1:0-10205 GCF_003234055.1 Pseudomonas sp. 57B-090624 | reverse complement strand
GGTGGATGAGGTGGAGCTGACCGAGGTGTCCGAGCCGAAGCCCACCACCCCGACCACCCCCACCGTCCCCTCGACGCTGGCGTGGAACTTCGAGAACGGCGCGGCCGGCTGGGCCGGCTTCCACGGCACCACCCGCCTGGTGGCCCTGGGTGGCAACACCGGCACCTCGCTGGAGAGCTACGCCCGCCTGTACGAAGGCAGCGGCGCCAGCATTCCGCTGCAGGGCAAGGTGCAGGGTGGCTTCGGCTACCGCCTGGCAGCCGACGTGATGATCGGCCGCAACGCCACCATCAAGGGCCTCACCTACGGCTACCTGTATCTGGAGGACACCAGCGGCCAGGGTCGCTACCTGCCCCTGGGCATGAGCGGCACCGTGGGCGGCGCCTGGAGCCGCCTGCAGCAGGACGTGCAGATCCCCGCCGGCACCTACCGCCGCGTGGAGCTGCTGGTACTGGGCACCCGCAAGGAGCAGTCCCTGTACCTGGACAACGTCAGCTTCAACCGGCTCTGAGCCACAGCCCCCGGCCTTGCCGGGGGCTTTCCTTCCAGGGGGCCCGTCAGCGGCCCTCTTCGCAGGCCTCGCGCGCCACGGCCATGAACGCGGCCGGCAGACGCGCCTGGCGGCGGTCCTTGAGGCAACACAGGTATTCGTCGATCTGCGGTGCCTGCTCCAGCTCGATGACGCAGAGCTCGGGGTTATCCGGCACTTCATGACGGGCGATGATGCTGACGCCGATATTGCGGATCACCGCCTCGCGGATGGCTTCGCGGCTGCCGATCTCCAGCAGCGGGCCGATGTCCAGCCCGGCCTTGTCCAGCAGTGCCTCGGTGAGCTGGCGGGTGATGGAACCGCGCTCGCGCATCAGCAGGTTGTGGCCTTTCAGGGCGGCGATATCCACCGCCCGGCGCCCGGCCAGCGGGTGGCTGCGGTGCACCGCCAGCACCAGCGGGTCGCTGCCCAGCACCAGGCGCACCAGGCGCTGGTCGTCGAGCTTCTGCGACGAGGCGGCGAGGTCCACGCGGTATTCCTCCAGCGCCTCCAGCACCTGCTGGGAGTTGCCGATCTCCACCGACACGTCGATCTGCGGGTAGCGCTCGCGGAAGTGCCGCACCAGGGCGAGGATGTAATAGGGCGAGGTGGCGCCGATGCGCAGGCTGCCCTGCATCTGCCCGCTGTTGCGCAGGAAGAACTCGATGTCGGCCTCCTGCTGCAGCAGCGTCCTGACCATGGGCAGCAGGCGCGCGCCCTCCTCGCTCACCGTCAGCCGGCGGCCGCCACGGTGGAAGAGTTCGACGCTGTACCGGGCTTCGAGACTGCGGATCTGGGTGGTGACGGTCGGCTGGCTCAGGCCCAGCTTCTTGGCGGCCTGGGTGATGCTGCCCAGGCGCGCGACCATGTAGAACGCCTTGAGCTCGGCACTGAGCATGAGGGTGGGTTTCCGAATGGGGAGACGCGGCGATTATAAGCGCGACGGCGAGCCGACTTCATGCAGTACGCGGCGTCCGAGACGGTCACATAACCGTCACGAAAAACCAACAGACTGAACCAAACAAGATTCCGGTGCGTGTTGTTCGGGCTGCTGCGGCAGCCCTTTTTATTGACCTTGCGGCAGGTACCCGATGAACCACAGCCTCACCCAGGGCCATCAGGATTCCGACCTGGTCGGTCTGCTCTATGGTTTCCGCTTCCGCCCCGGTGAGCGCGGCGTGGAAGTCGACTCGGACGGCGCCCTGCAATGCCTGCGCGCGAGCGATGGCGACGAATTCCTCTGGCTCCACCTCAATCTTGCCCATGCCGCCTGCCAGCGCTGGATGAAGGCCCAGCTGGAGCTGCCGGACGCCTTCTTCGAGACCCTGCAGGAAGGCTCGCGCTCCACCCGCATCGAGCACGTCGACGACGCCCTGCTGGCGGTGGTCAACGACGTGGTGTTCAACTTCGGCCAGGTCACCACCGACATCGCCACCCTCTGGGTCTGCGCCCGCGGTCGCCTGCTGGTCAGCGCGCGCCTGCAGCCGCTGCGCTCGGTGGACAAGCTGCGCTCCTCGGTGAAACGCGGCGAAGGCTTCCGCTCGCCCCTGGAGCTGTTGGTGCACCTGCTGCGCGACCAGGGGGAGATCCTCACCCAGATCGTGCGCGAGACCAACATGCAGGTGGACCGCATCGAGGACCAGCTGCTGTCCCTTCGCCTCAGCGACAACCGTGCCGAACTCGGCAGCATGCGCCGCGTGCTGGTGCGCCTGCAGCGCCTGCTGGCCCTGGAGCCGGGCGCGCTGATGCGCCTGCTGAACCGCCCTCCGGCCTGGCTCAGCGACGCCGACGTGCAGACGCTGCGCGAGTCCACCGGCGAATTCTCCCTGGTGATCAGTGACCTCACCGCCCTGGTGGAACGCATCAAGCTGCTGCAGGAGGAGATCGCCGCCAGCCTCAACGAGCAAAGCAGCCGCACCCTGTTCACCCTGACCCTGGTGACGGTGCTGGCCCTGCCGATCAACATCATCGCCGGCTTCTTCGGCATGAACGTCGGCGGCGTGCCCTTCAGCGACGACCCGGAAGGTTTCTGGATACTCGTCGTACTGGTGGCCACCTTCACCCTGCTCGCCGGCCGCTGGGCATTCCGCAAGCGAAGTGGCTACTGAGTCACGGCCACTAGCACACCCGTACTATTCAAGCTCATCGCTCCCCTCCCTAGACTGCCTGCAGGCGCTACGGCCCGCCGCCAACTCCGGGTCCACGCGGTACGTCCTGCCGCCCGCCGATAACGACACCTGCCGCCCAGCAGGCCCGGATCACGCACCAAAGGAATGCCCCGATGAAACTCCAAGGAATCGCCGCCGGTTTCGCCCTCGCCTCCACCCTGCTCACCACCGGCTGCATCCCGCAGAACGGCCAGACCCAAGGCCTGTTCACCCCTCCGCCCGCCAACGCCGCCGCCGGCACCCAGGTCGCATCGGCCAATGCGCCCTGCACGCCCAACGCCACCGCGGACCTGATCTCCACCGGCCGCAGCCTGCTGGAAATCGGCACCAGCATCATGCAGACCAAGGCCAACATGAACAGCGCCAACAACGGCTACAACAGCTACACCATGCAGGACGTCGAGAACGCCCAGAAGATCAACAAGGGCAACGAGATCCTCAACAACGTCGAAACCATGACCGGCGGCCCCCAGGCCCCCTGCAGCTGACGCTTTCCCCCCGTCGCCTTGAGCACAGGGATGTGCGGGGCGCCGGGTTTTCACTCCCCGAGCAACGAGCCCGCCCCCTGCGGGCTCGCTCGTTTCCGGCCCCCTGTCATTCGCCCGTCACAAAAGAGTCATAACCTCCGCCGGATCGACGAACCAAGGAGGTGGCGGATGAGCATTGGCAACGACCTGCTGGCGCAGCGCATCCATCGGGAGTTGCTGGACCACAGCGACGAGGAGCTCGAACTGGAGCTGCTGGAGGACGGCCACGACCTGGACGCCTACTTCGACGACCATCTCGAGGAGAGCCCCGAGCGCCAGGCCCGGCGCAACTACTTCCAGGAGCTGTTCCGCCTGCAGGGCGAGCTGGTGAAGCTGCAGAGCTGGGTAGTCAAGACCGGGCACAAGGTGGTGATCCTCTTCGAGGGCCGCGACGCCGCCGGCAAGGGGGGCGTGATCAAGCGCATCACCCAGCGCCTCAATCCCCGGGTATGCCGCGTCGCCGCGCTGCCGGCCCCCAACGACCGCGAACGGACCCAGTGGTACTTCCAGCGCTACGTCTCGCACCTGCCGGCCGCCGGCGAGATCGTCCTCTTCGACCGCAGCTGGTACAACCGCGCCGGTGTCGAGCGGGTGATGGGGTTCTGCAACGACGAGCAGTACGAGGAGTTCTTCCGCACCGTGCCCGAGTTCGAGCGGATGCTGGTGCGCTCGGGCATCCAGCTGATCAAGTACTGGTTCTCCATCTCCGACAAGGAGCAGCACCTGCGCTTCCTGGCGCGCATCCACGACCCGCTCAAGCAGTGGAAGCTCAGCCCCATGGACCTGGAGTCCCGCCGTCGCTGGGAGGCCTACACCAAGGCCAAGGAAATCATGCTCGAACGCACCCACATCGAGGAGGCGCCCTGGTGGGTGGTACAGGCCGACGACAAGAAGAAGGCGCGGCTCAACTGCATCCACCACCTGCTCGGCCAGATGCCCTACGAGGAAGTCGAACAGCCCAGCGTCCAGTTGCCGCAGCGCCTGCGCCACGCCGACTACGTGCGCAACCCGACGCCCCGCGAACTCCTCGTCCCCGAGGTCTACTGAGCATCACTTCCGGCGTGACTCACCCGCGTGACGATGCATCGCAGACACGGAACCATCGCGGCGCCCGGCATTTTCAGCTATCAAGACCGGCGCGCTGCAACGTCGCAGCGATTCGAGGAAGCGGTGCATGTATCACGGAGAACGTTTCAACGCCTGGACCCACCTGGTCGGCGCGCTGCTGGCAGGCATCGGCGCCATCTGGCTGCTGGTCCTGGCGGCGCTGGATGGCAGCACGACGAAGATCGTCAGCGTCGCCATCTACGGCGTGACCCTGGTGATGCTCTACAGCATCTCCACCGTCTACCACAGCGTGCGCGGGCGGGCGAAGGTGATCATGCGCAAGCTCGATCACCTGTCGATCTACCTGCTGATCGCCGGCAGCTACACGCCCTTCTGCCTGGTCACCCTCGAAGGTGCCTGGGGCTGGACGCTGTTCGGCATCGTCTGGACGCTCGGCATCATCGGCATGCTGCAGGAGATCAAGCCCCGCTCCGAGGCGCGGGTCCTGTCGATCATCATCTACGCGGTGATGGGCTGGATCGTGCTCATCGCCCTCAAGCCCCTGATCGCCGCCCTGGGCACCACCGGCTTCACCTGGCTGGCCGCCGGCGGGGTGTTCTACACCGTGGGCATCATCTTCTTCGCCTTCGACAGCCGCTTCCGCCACTGGCATGGCATCTGGCACCTGTTCGTCATCGCCGGGAGCCTGCTGCACTTCGTGGCGATAGTACGATTCGTAATATAACAGTCAGTAATCATCCCTCTGCCTCCCTGTGGGAGCGCATTCATGGGCTTTGTGTGCGTTAAGTGTTGCTAGAAGGTTTCGAGCCCAGCTGATTGCCGAGCTTTGCTGATGCTTCTGGTTTCGCCCCCCCGGGCGAGTCACTTTTCGCAGTCGCTCCAAAAGTAACCAAAAGAGCTTGCCCCATCATCCGGCCCGACTGCGTCGGGTGCCCTCACTCCGTCGTCGCTCTGGGGGCCGGCGCGATGGGCCATCCATGGCCTGGCGCGCCTCTCGCGGCATCCATGCCGCTCGTCCCCCGACGCAACGACTGCGTTCGGCCTCCTGGAGGGGCGTTTCCGCTGCTCCAACTTTCTTCGTCCGGCGCATCACCACAGGTGCGCACAGGCTTTCGTAGGATGGTGTAGAGCGAAGCGAAACCCATGCGGCGGGCCTGAGGCCTCGAATCAAGCTCACGACAGCTAACGCAGACGGAGCCCATTCATTCGCGAAAGACCTGCAGCCAGCACAGCACTGAGAACACCCGCGCACCCCATCGCGAATGAATTCGCTCCTGCGGTCGTCTGGCTGGAAAGGGGCTAGTCAATCCCTGCGCGAATAGGCCCGGGGCATCAACCCGCCGGACACCAGCGCGTTGCCCATGCGCGGGGATGCGGGCCGTGCGCCCGGCGTCCGGGCCGACAGCAGCCCGGCCAGCAGTGGCGAGGAAGGCCGCTCCTGGCCGTCGCAGCCCAGCAGCAGCAATTCGATCAGCGCGTGTGCGGATGCACAGTCACGAGTGTCCATGGGTGTTCTCCGGCAATGGCTCTGTCCTTACGCTACTGCCCGTCACGGAGGACGGATTGACCTGGGTCAGTTCCCTCCGCGCGGCCCCTGCGACAACCCGGCGCAGGGCACCGTCCAGCGCATGTTGACTTCGATCAATCAGGCGTCCCGCCAGGAGGGTAAACAGGAGGCACAGGCGCAATGCGCCGCCCCCTTTCCCACTACCTGGAGACAGCCATGTCCGCTCTCAACGCCGCCCTCGCAGCCAAGCCACTGCATGCATCGCCCCGGGGCGAGTACTGGATCGAGCCCCTGGAAGACGGCACCCACGTGCTGATCCGCCCGCTGCGTGCGCAGGACCGCGAGCGCGAACGTGCCTTCATCAACCGCCTGTCCCCGGAAGCCCGCCACAACCGCTTCCTGGGCGAATTCCGCGAAGTGGCCCCGTCCCTGCTCGACCAACTGATGGACGTCGACGACAAGGACCGCGTCGCCCTCGTCGCCCTGGCTCACGTGGACGGCGAGCTGCTCGAAGTCGGCATCAGCCGCTACGCCCGGGTCGGCGAGCTCGGCCAATGCGAGTTCGCGGTCACCGTGGCCGACCAGTGGCTGCGTCGCGGCCTGGGCGGCATCCTCTTCCAGCACCTGGCCGACAGCGCCCGCCGCAACGGCTTCCGCCAGCTGTACTCCATCGATTCGGCGAGCAACGCCGGCATGCGTGGCCTGGCCCGCAAGTTCGGCCTGCAGCGCCGTCGCGACGAGGAAGACCCGACCCAGGTCATCCACCGCCTGGACCTGTAACACCCCAGCGCCTTGCGCCACCTCGTCATCCCCGCGAACGCGGGCGTCCACGTCAAGCCAGCGGGCACGGCGTTGCCCGAGGCTCCTTCCGCGCAGGCCCCTCAGCGGGCCTGCCTTCTTCCCGCCGGCAAGTGACCGGCCCCCGCCAGCGCGGCGAAACGGGGCTCGGCCAGCCGTGCCGACCAGCCCAGCCAGCCCGCCGACGAACCGGCGCCGCTACGCGCCACCTGCAGCTGCACGTGGATGTGCCCCACCATGCAGACGCTCAAGCCATCGATATTGAAATAGGTGCAGGCCTGCTGGGTGTCGCCACAGCCGGCCGATCTGTCCTGGTAGGCCGGCTCGCCCTGCTCCGCCGCATGGAATGCCAGGTCGGTGACGAATCCCTTGTGCCCGGCGCCGTTGCGCTTGCTCAGGTCCCATCCCATCTTCTTTCGTTGCCCTGAAAGCCGAAGGCCGTGTAGCGAACATCCGGCATGGCCGCCACCTTCGCCCAGAGCGGCCCCGCCTCGCTGTGATCGACGGCGCCGCTCGCGGCGATTCGTCGATGGGGTGATGAAAGCGTAGACAGCCACCCGGCGCTGACAAGCGCGAGCCGGCGAACTTCCCGGGCCTTCCGACGATCAACCGATACGCCCAACCACAACGGTAACCAGCATGAGCCAGGCCAACGACGGCAAGACGCCGGGGCTGTCCGCCCGGGAGAAGCAGGACGTCAACGAAAACCAGCCGCCCCGCGCGGCGGTACTGCACGAGATCATCCGTACCCAGGGCGACCAGGAACTGGAGCGCAACGTTGCCGCGCTCTGGTGGTCGGCGCTGGCCGCCGGGCTGACCATGGGCCTGTCGCTGATGGCCATGGGGCTGTTCAACGCGCGCCTGCCCGACGGCGAGGCGAGCAAGGTGATCGCCAGCCTCGGCTACTCGGCGGGCTTCCTCGCGGTGATCCTCGCGCGCCAGCAACTGTTCACCGAGAACACCCTCACCGCCGTGCTGCCGGTGATGAGCAAGCCCACCCTGAACAACGTCGGGCGCCTGCTGCGCCTGTGGAGCGTGGTGCTGGCGGGCAACCTGGCCGGCACCCTGCTGGTGGCCTGGGTGATGCTGCGCCTGCCGATCTTCGACGCAGCCACCGACGCCGCCTTCCTCGACATCGGCCGCAAGGTGATGGAGAACGACGTCGGGCAGATGTTCGCCAAGGGCATCGTCTCCGGCTGGATGATCGCCACCATGGTCTGGATGATCCCCTCCCAGGAAAGCGCCAAGCTGTGGATCATCATCCTCATCACCTACCTGATGGCGCTCGGCGACTTCACCCACATCGTGGTCGGCTCGGCCGAGGTCTCCTACCTGGTGTTCGCCGGGCACTTGGACTGGCGCGAATTCTGGCTGACCTTCGCCGGCCCCACCCTGGCCGGCAATATCGTCGGCGGCAGCCTGATCTTCGCCCTGATCAGCCACGCCCAGGTGCGCAGCGACGGCGACAGCCCGCAGCCGCCGCACGAGGCCCGCGACGAAGCGCCGCCGCACGGACCGCGAAGGCACTGAGCGGGCCGTCGACGCCGATTGCGCGCGCCAAAGTGCCCGGAGCCCCACCCCACCTGGCGCCCCCGGGGTGGCACGCGCGCCCGCGTGGCAGACCGCTGGTCGCCACCAATAAAACTGATTATCATTTGCGCCAATTTACAGTGGCCGGATGATGCAGTGACCACCTCCAACCTCGACAGCGTGTTCCTCGCCCAGCGCATGCCCCTGCTGCGCACCCTGGCCAGGATGGTGAAGAGCCCCAGCGTCGCCGAGGACCTGGTGCAGGAGACCTACCTGCGAGTCGCCCGCACCCTCGCCGAGCGGCCCATCGACCACCTCGAACCCTTCCTCTTCCAGACCGGCCGCAACCTCGCGCTGGACCACCTGCGCCGGGTGCGCATGCAGTCACGCACCCTGCTGGAGGATGTGCCGGACGCGGTGATCGAGGCCGTGGCCGCGCCGATCTCCTCCGCCGAGGACAGCCTGCACGCCGAGAAGCTCCTGCAGCGCCTGGGCAGCACCCTGTCCCAGCTCACCCAGCGCCAGCAGCGCATCTTCATCCTCAGCCGCCTGCACGGGCATGGCTATGCGGAGATCGCCGAGGAACTGGATGTGTCCCCCAGCACGGTGCAGAAGGAACTCAAGCTGATCATGGCGATCTGCATGAACCTGCTCAGCCGCCTGGACCCGCCGACATGAAAGACTTCCGCTCGGCCCCGGGTTCGACAAGAATAGGCGCCCCCGAAACCGAGGAGCCCTCCGTGCCCCAGCCCGATCCCTTGCCGCCCGCAGCCGGTCCCGGTGCCGACGACGTGCGCCTGGGCGAAGCGCTGGACTGGCTGATCCTCCTCGAGGGCGCCGACGCCGAGTGTCGCGCCCGCTTCGATGCCTGGATGGCTGCCTCGGCGGACAACGCCCTGGCCTTCCGCCTGGCGCAGAACCTCTGGCAATCGCCGCTGCTCACCGAAGCGGCCGAGCGCCTGGAGCGCGACACCCGGCGCCGGCCACGTCGCTTCCCGTTCAAAGCCCTCGCCACTGCCGCCGCACTGCTGCTGGCGGTCGGCATCGGCCTGGAGAGCGACCTGCTGCTGCGCCTGCGCGCCGACCACCTCACCCAGGTGGGCCAGCGGCAGAACCTGGAGCTGGCCGATGGCTCGCGCATCCTGCTCAACACCGACACCGCCTTCTCCAGCCGCATCGACGACCAGCAGCGCAGCGCCCGCCTCTACCAGGGCGAGGCCTATTTCGAGGTCGCCCACGACCGCAGCCGCCCCTTCGAAGTGGAGGCCGGCCCGGTGCAGGTCTCGGTGCGCGGCACCGCCTTCGCCGTGCGCTACCTGGGCGAGGAGGCCGAGGTCAGCGTCGAACGCGGCGAAGTCGACCTGCGCTCGCGCGAGGGCAACGCCCGTATCAGCCTCGGTGCCGGCGACAGCATCCGCATCGGCCCCGACGGCTTCGGCGATCGGCGCCATGGCCGGGCCGACCCGCTGGCCTGGGTCAAGGGCCGCCTGGTGTTCGAGGACTGCCCCATGCGAGAAGTGCTGGCCGAGCTGCGCCGTTACTACCCGGGCTGGATCATCAACACCGACGAGCGCCTGGGCGAGCGCACCGTCACCGGCAACTACCGCCTGGACGATCCGCTGGGCGTGGTGCGTTCCCTCGCCCACATCACCTCGGCCAAGCTCCACGAATTCCCTGCGCTGGTGATCCTCGACTGAATGGGCGGGCCGTCCACGCCCGCCCCACTCGGTGCATGAGGGCGATCAACTGGGCGCAGGGTGGACCGCGCTTCATCGGTCCACCATTCGGGCTCGCCGGTCACCCCGTCGGTGGATGAAAAGAGCGTCATCCACCCTGTGCGGCCATGAGTTCGAGTTCACCCGGGCGCAGCGCTGTCACCGGTCCGCAGGCCCCGCCCGACACGCGCCTACGGGCCTTGTCACGCCCCGTCGGCAGCACCCCGAAATTATTTTTGGGTATTCGGAATAGCCGGTTGATGAAGGGAACTTCTAACCGGCTTCCGAAGGCGGTGTAGTGATGTTGATGGGAGGCTCCAAGAAGCGCTCCAAGAGCTTCCCTATAGGCACCCCCATGTCCAC
>NZ_QKRU01000121.1:0-10815 GCF_003234055.1 Pseudomonas sp. 57B-090624 | reverse complement strand
GCCGATGAGCCTGGGAGAGCGGTGGGCTGAAGCCCACCCTACGCCCACCCTACGCCCGCTCTACGCCCGCTCTACGCCCGCTCTACACCACGCCCTCGCGCTGACACGACGCACCCCACATCTGGCGGCGTGCCGGCGTATGATTGCCCCTCGCCAGGGCGACCCGGATCAACGGGCGCAACCCTCGGCACCTCCTACAATCACAGCACTCACCCCTCACGAGCCCGCCCGATGCTCTCCATGATGTTCAGCCTGTACCTGAAGATGCTGGTGCTCTACAGCCCCTTCTTCGTCCTTTCCTGCTTCATCGGCCTGACCCGAGGCTACACGGTCAAGGAGCGCAAGAAGCTCGCCTGGAAGGTCGCCCTCGGCACCCTGGTGGCCAGCGCCCTGCTGTACCTGTTCGGCCAGGCCATCTTCAACGTCTTCGGCATCACCATCGACGCCTTCCGCATCGGTGCCGGCGCCGTGCTGTTCATCTCCGCCCTCGGCATGGCCCAGGGCAAGCCGGCGGTGCAGGCCGACAACGTCCAGCAGGACGTCACCATCGTGCCGCTGACCATCCCCCTCACCGTCGGCCCCGGCACCATCGGCGCCATGCTGGTGATGGGCGCCGGCCACGTGCACTGGAACGACAAGTTCACCGCCCTCGTCGCCATCGCCTTCGCCAGCGCCACCGTCGGCGTGGTGCTCTACCTCTCCAACCGCATCGAACGCATCCTCGGCGAGCAGGGCCTGCAGATCGTCAGCCGCCTGATGGGCCTGTTCGTCTGCGCCCTCGCCGCGCAGATCATCTTCACCGGGGTGAAGAACTACCTGGCGCCCTGAAAGCGTGCACCCCGCTACCTGACCGACCGTTCAGCTTGCCGCCGCGCACCGCAATGGAGCGCGGCGAATTCCGACGAATTCGCCGAAAAAACCCGCGAAGCCCTCTGAATCAAGCCTTTAGCGCCCTTGGCACGGATGCTGCCAATGCACTGACAGCAGTACAGATGACCGTACTGATGACCCCATTTCGGTCCCATCCCACTGTCATTGCATGGACAGCCAAGGAGGCTCTACATGAAACGCCGTCCCTTCCTGAAATCGACCCTCGCCGCCAGCGCCCTGGTGCTGACCGGCCTGTTCCCCTTCTCCCTGCAGGCCGCCGAGACCATCAAGGTCGGCATCCTGCATTCGCTGTCCGGCACCATGGCCATCTCCGAGACCTCGCTTAAGGACATGGCGCTGATGACCATCGACGAGATCAACGCCAAGGGCGGCATCAACGGCAAGAAGCTGGAACCGGTGGTGGTCGACCCCGCGTCCAACTGGCCGCTGTTCGCCGAGAAGGCCCGCCAGCTGCTGACCAAGGACAAGGTGGACGTGGTCTTCGGCTGCTGGACCTCGGTGTCGCGCAAATCCGTGCTGCCGGTGTTCGAGGAGCTCAACGGCCTGCTCTTCTACCCGGTGCAGTACGAGGGTGAAGAGCTCTCGCCCAACGTCTTCTACACCGGCGCCGCACCGAACCAGCAGGCCATCCCGGCGGTGGAATACCTGATGAGCGAAGACGGCGGCGGCGCCAAGCGCTACTTCCTGCTGGGCACCGACTACGTCTACCCGCGCACCACCAACAAGATCCTGCGCAGCTTCCTGCACAGCAAGGGCGTGGCGGACAAGGACATCGAAGAGGTCTACACCCCCTTCGGCCACAGCGACTACCAGACCATCGTCGCCAACATCAAGAAGTTCTCCGCCGGCGGCAAGACCGCGGTGATCTCCACCGTCAACGGCGACTCCAACGTGCCCTTCTACAAGGAGCTGGCCAACCAGGGCATCGAGGCAACCGACATCCCGGTGGTGGCCTTCTCCGTGGGCGAGGAAGAACTGCGCGGCATCGACACCAAGCCGCTGGTGGGCCAGCTGGCCGCCTGGAACTACTTCGAATCCGTGGATAACCCGGTGAACAGCAAGTTCGTCACCGACTGGAAGGCCTACGCCAAGGCCAAGAACCTGCCCAACTACCAGACCGCCGTCACCAACGACCCCATGGAAGCCACCTACGTCGGCATCCACATGTGGGCCCAGGCGGTCGAGAAGGCCGGCACCACCGATGTCGACAAGGTCCGCGAAGCCATGGCCGGCCAGACCTTCGCCGCGCCGTCCGGCTACACCCTGACCATGGACAAGACCAACCACCACCTGCACAAGCCGGTGATGATCGGCGAGGTCCAGGAAGACGGTCAGTTCTCCGTGGTGTGGCAGACCGAAGGCCCGCTGCGCGCCCAGCCCTGGAGCCCCTTCATCCCCGGCAACGACAAGAAGCCGGACTATGCGGTGAAGAACTAAGCCGGAAGTCTTAGCCGGAAGCCTGAACCTGAAGCCGGAAGCCGGAAGCCTGAAGTACCTCACTTCCAGCTTCTAGCTTCTAGCTTCTAGCTTCTAGCTTCCAGCCTCTAGCTTCCAGCTTCCAGCTTCCGGTCCCCGCCGATAACGGAGCCTCCCTCTCCATGCCCACCTGCCTTCTCCGGATCTTCCTGTCCCTGGCCCTGTTGCTGCCCCTGGCGGCCCGGGCCGGTGACGCCAACGACTTCGCTGCCGCCAATCCGAGCCAGCAGGCCAAGCTGCTGGAACGCTGGGCCGCCCAGCCCGACGCCGCGCGCCAACCGCTGCTCGATGCGCTGCAACAGAATCGCTTCGCCATCGACGCCAAGCTGGCCTACTTCGAACAGGACGGCACCTGGCAGGCCGCCGAGGGCGACGCCGCCCCCGCCGCCACGCCGAAGAAGCTGCGCCTGAACAACCGCCTGCGCGGCCTGTTGATCATCACCCAGGCCAGCCACCAGCTGCTCGCCGCCGAACCCGCCGCACGCCTGGAGGCCGCCCGCCAGTTGCAGAAGAGCGCCAAGCCCGCGCAACTGCCGCTGCTCAACCAGCGCATGGTCGCCGAGGACGACTCCGCCGTGCGCGATGCCCTCAGCCTGGCCCTGGCCAACCTGCAACTGGTCGACCCCGACCCGGCCATCCGCCTCAACGCCGTGCGCCTGCTGGGCGAGACCGGCGACCCGCTGGCCCGTACCCGCCTCGAGGCGCTGCTCGACCCGTCGGTGGAAACCGACGCCACCGTGCGCACCGCCGCCGAGACCAGCCTGGCCCAGGTCAAGCGCCGGCTGGCGCTGGGCGAGGTGCTCGGCCAGGCCTTCAGCGGCCTGTCCCTGGGCTCCATCCTGCTGCTGGCCGCCCTGGGCCTGGCCATCACCTTCGGCCTGCTCGGGGTGATCAACATGGCCCACGGCGAGATGCTGATGCTCGGCGCCTACTCCACCTACATCGTGCAGCTGATGTTCCAGCGCCTGGCACCGGACCTGCTGGCCCTCTACCCGCTGGTGGCGCTGCCGGTGGCCTTCTGCGTCACCGCCGCCATCGGCATGGCCCTGGAGCGCACGGTGATCCGCCACCTCTACGGCCGCCCGCTGGAAACCCTGCTGGCCACCTGGGGCATCAGCCTGATGCTGATCCAGTTGGTGCGCGTGGTGTTCGGCGCGCAGAACGTCGAAGTGGCCAACCCGGCCTGGCTCTCCGGCGGCATCCAGGTGTTGCCCAACCTGGTGCTGCCGTACAACCGCATCGTCATCATCGGCTTCGCCCTGTTCGTGGTGGCGCTGACCTGGCTGCTGCTCAACCGCACGCGCCTGGGCCTCAACGTCCGCGCCGTCACCCAGAACCGCAACATGGCCGCCTGCTGCGGCGTGCCCACCGGCCGCGTCGACATGCTCGCCTTCGGCCTCGGCTCCGGCATCGCCGGGCTCGGCGGCGTGGCCCTCTCGCAGATCGGCAACGTCGGCCCCGACCTCGGCCAGAGCTACATCATCGATTCCTTCCTGGTGGTGGTGCTCGGCGGCGTCGGCCAGCTGGCCGGCAGCGTGCTGGCGGCCTTCGGCCTGGGCGTGGCGAACAAGATCCTGGAGCCTTCGATCGGCGCCGTGCTGGGCAAGATCCTGATCCTCGCGCTGATCATTCTCTTCATCCAGAAACGCCCGCAGGGCCTCTTCGCACTGAAAGGACGGGTGATCGACTGATGAACCAGCCCCTGACCCTCACCGCCGCGCAGAAGGCCGGCCCGAAAGTCACCCTGGGCGTCGGCGCCCTGGTGCTCGCCGTGCTGATCGCCCTGCCGCTGCTGCACCTGCTGCCGGCCGACAGCCCGCTGCAGGTCTCCGCCTACACCCTCACCCTGGTGGGCAAGATCCTCTGCTACGCCATCGTCGCCCTGGCCCTGGACCTGGTCTGGGGCTATGCCGGGCTGCTGTCCCTGGGCCATGGGCTGTTCTTCGCCCTGGGCGGCTACGCCATGGGCATGTACCTGATGCGCCAGAGCGCCGGCGACGGCCTGCCGGCCTTCATGAGCTTCCTCGCCTGGAGCGAGTTGCCCTGGTACTGGGCCGGCACCTCCAGCTTCCTCTGGGCCCTGTGCCTGGTGGTGCTCGCCCCCGGCCTGCTGGCCCTGGTGTTCGGCTTCTTCGCCTTCCGCTCGCGGATCAAGGGCGTGTACTTCTCGATCATGACCCAGGCCCTGACCTTCGCCGGCATGCTGCTGTTCTTCCGCAACGAGACCGGCTTCGGCGGCAACAACGGCTTCACCGACTTCAAGCGCATCCTCGGCTTCGACATCACCGCGCCGGGCACCCGCGCCGTGCTGTTCCTGGCCACGGTGGCGCTGCTGGTGTGCGCCCTGCTGCTCGGCTGGCGCCTGTCGAAGAGCAAGTTCGGCCGCGTGCTCACCGCCCTGCGCGATGCCGAGAACCGCCTGATGTTCTGCGGCTACGACCCGCGCGGCTACAAGCTGTTCATCTGGGTGCTGTCGGCCGTGCTCTGCGGCCTGGCCGGCGCGCTGTACGTGCCCCAGGTGGGCATCATCAACCCCAGCGAGATGTCGCCGACCAACTCCATCGAGGCCGCCGTCTGGGTGGCCCTGGGCGGGCGCGGCTCGCTCATCGGCCCGCTGCTGGGCGCCGGCCTGGTCAACGGCATGAAGAGCTGGTTCACCGTGGCCTTCCCGGAATACTGGCTGTTCTTCCTCGGCGCCCTGTTCATCGTCGTCACCCTGTTCCTGCCCAAGGGCCTGTTCGGCCTGCTGCGCAAGGAGAAGGATCAATGAGAGCGACCCCGGTACCCGAACTCATGCTCGAACCCGCCTACGACCCCAACAGCGACGCCGGCACCGGCCGTGACGCCCTCGGCCTCGGCCAGAGCGCCGGCAAGGGCCTGAACACCCGCCACGGCACCATCCTCACGCTGGAGGACATCAGCGTCAGCTTCGATGGCTTCAAGGCGCTCAACGACCTCAACCTGTACATCGGCGTCGGCGAGCTGCGCTGCATCATCGGCCCCAACGGCGCGGGCAAGACCACGCTGATGGACGTGATCACCGGCAAGACCCGCCCCACCACCGGCAGCGCCTGGTTCGGCGAGACCCTGGACCTGACCCGCATGAGCGAGGTCGAGATCGCCCAGGCCGGCATCGGCCGCAAGTTCCAGAAGCCCACGGTGTTCGAGGCGCTCAGCGTGTTCGAGAACCTGGAGCTGGCGCAGAAGACCGACAAGTCGGTGTGGGCCAGCCTGCGCGCCACGCTCACCGGCGAGCAGAAGGACCGCATCGACGAGGTGCTCGCCACCATCCGCCTGCAGGACTCGCGACGCCGCCCGGCGGGCCTCCTGTCCCACGGCCAGAAGCAGTTCCTGGAGATCGGCATGCTGCTGATGCAGGACCCGCAACTGCTGCTGCTCGACGAACCGGTGGCGGGCATGACCGACGCCGAGACCGAATTCACCGCCGAGCTGTTCAAGGGCCTGGCCGGCAAGCACTCGCTGATGGTGGTGGAGCACGACATGGGCTTCGTCGGCAGCATCGCCGACCACGTCACCGTGCTGCACCAGGGGCATGTGCTGGCGGAAGGGTCGCTGGCGGACGTGCAGGCGAATGAACAGGTGATCGAGGTTTATCTGGGGCGCTGACGCGCCAGCTGCAAGCTGCAAGCTGCAAGCTGCAAGCTGCAAAACGATGCTGACCCGCTTTTTCTTGTGGCTTGAAGCTTGGCGCTTGAGGCTGCAGCCACTGAGGAATTCAACCGTGCTTCAAGTCCATCAGCTGCATCAATACTACGGCGGCAGCCACATCCTCCGCGGCCTGTCGTTCGAGGTGAAGGTCGGCGAGGTCACCTGCCTGCTCGGGCGCAACGGGGTGGGCAAGACCACCCTGCTGAAATGCCTCATGGGCCTGATCCCGGCCAAGGAAGGCGCGGTGAACTGGGAGGGCAAGCCGATCACCGCTTCCAAGCCGCACCAGCGCGTGCACGCCGGCATCGCCTACGTGCCCCAGGGCCGCGAGATCTTCCCGCGCCTGACGGTGGAGGAGAACCTGCTGATGGGCCTGTCCCGCTTCAGCGCCCAGCAAGCCAAGGCGGTGCCCGAGTTCATCTACGAGCTGTTCCCGGTGCTGCGGGAGATGAAGCACCGCCGCGGCGGCGACCTCTCCGGCGGCCAGCAGCAACAACTGGCCATCGGCCGCGCCTTGGCCAGCCGGCCGCGCCTGCTGATCCTCGACGAGCCCACCGAAGGCATCCAGCCCTCGGTAATCAAGGAGATCGGCGCGGTGATCCGCAAGCTGGCCGAACGTGGCGACATGGCCATCCTGCTGGTGGAGCAGTTCTACGACTTCGCCGCCGAGCTGGCCGACCAGTACCTGGTGATGAGCCGTGGCGAAATCATCCAGCAGGGGCGCGGGAAACACATGGAGGCCGAGGGCGTGCGCGGTCTGGTGACGATCTGACCGCGGGCGCGTGCACCGGATGGGTTCAGGGCACGCCTCTTGCTTTGCCCGGTCGGTCAACTATTTCGCGGATGCCCCCACAGCCATGAACCTGCCCGCAGCCCTGTTCACGCCGAGCTGGCACGCCGAGCTGGAGCTGGGTTACGCCCGACGGGACGAACGCACCATTCCGGTGCTGCGCCGCCACCTCGGCCCCCTGAGGGTGCAAAAGCACCTCCATGCCGAGGGCCCCGAGGTGTGCCAGCACATCATCGTGCACCCGCCCGGCGGCATCGCCGGGGGTGATCGCCTGGACATCACCGCCCAGGTAGGCGACGGCGCCTGGGCCCAGCTCACCAGCCCCGGCGCGGCCAAGTGGTACCGCGCCCGCAGCCCGGCCTTCCAGACGCTCGCCCTGCGCGTCGAAGCCGGCGCCACCCTGGAATGGCTGCCCCAGGAAACCATCGTCTTCTCCGGCGCCCAGGCCGAGCTGTCCACCCGCATCGACCTGGCCGCCGACGCCCGCCTGTTCTACTGGGACGTGGTCGCCCTCGGCCGCCCCGCCGCCGGCGAGCGCTTCGCCGGCGGCCACTTCCAGGCCCAGCTGGATATCCGCCGCGATGGCCGTGCCCTGTGGCACGAACGCCAGCGCATCAGCGGCGACGACGGCCTGCTCGACTCGCCCATCGGCCTCGCCGGGCAACCGGTGTTCGCCACCCTGATCGCCACCGGCCAGCTCGACCCGGAGCGGCTGGAACGCTGCCGCGAACTGTCCTCTTCCGTGCGCGGCGACCTGACCCAACTGCCCGGCCTGCTGGTGGCCCGCTGCCTGGCCGGCGAAGCCCTGCATGCGCGCGCCTGGCTGATCGACCTCTGGCGCCTGTTGCGCCCTGCCCTGCTCGGCCGCGAAGCCGTGCCACCGCGAATCTGGAGTACCTGATGGACCTCACCCCGAGAGAGAAAGACAAGCTGCTGATCTTCACCGCCGGCCTGGTCGCCGAGCGGCGCCTGGCCCGTGGCGTGAAGCTCAACTACCCGGAAGCGATGGCGTTCATCTCCGCCGCCCTGCTCGAAGGCGCCCGCGACGGTCGCACCGTGGCCGAGCTGATGCACGTCGGCACCACGCTGCTGAGCCGCGACCAGGTGATGGAAGGCGTGCCGGAGATGATCCCGGAGATCCAGATCGAAGCCACCTTCCCCGACGGCACCAAGCTGGTGACCGTCCACCAACCCATCGCCTGAGGACGTCGTCCCATGCCTACTGCGCTTGCCCATGCTGCGCTCGCTACGGCCTTGAGCGACCTCCTGGAGACCCGAAATGATCATCCGTGACGCCAGCGAAGCCGACCTGCCCGGCATCCTGGCCATCTACAACGACGCCGTGGAGCACACCACGGCGATCTGGAACGAGACCCTGGTGGACCTGGCCAACCGCCGCGCCTGGCTGGCCGAGCGCACGGCAGCGGGGTTCCCGGTGCTGGCGGCGCATGACGCTGCCGGCGAGGTGGTCGGCTACGCCAGCTACGGCGCCTGGCGACCCCATGACGGCTACAAGCACACCGTCGAGCACTCGGTGTACGTGCGCGCCGACCAGCGCGGCAAGGGCCTCGGCCCGCAGCTGATGCAGGCACTGATCGAACGGGCCCGGTCGGCCGGACTGCATGTGATGGTGGGGGCCATCGAGTCCGAGAATGCCGCCTCCATCCGCTTGCACCAGCGCCTCGGCTTCACCACCACCGGCCAGATGCCCCAGGTCGGCCGCAAGTTCGGCCGCTGGCTGGACCTCACCTTCATGCAACTCATCCTGGAGTGACTCCCATGATTCCCGGCGAATACCAGATCCAGGACGGCGAGATCGAACTCAATGCCGGCCGCCGCACCCTGAGGCTCTCCGTGGCCAACAGCGGCGACCGGCCGATCCAGGTCGGCTCGCACTACCACTTCTTCGAGACCAACGACGCCCTGGCCTTCGACCGCGCCGCCGCGCGCGGCATGCGCCTGAACATCCCCGCCGGCACCGCCGTGCGCTTCGAACCGGGCCAGAGCCGCGAGGTGGAACTGGTGGACCTCGCCGGCGCGCGCCGGGTGTTCGGCTTTGCCGGAAGGGTAATGGGCGATCTTTGATAGAGCGCTGAAAGCCGGAAGCTCGAAGCTGGAAGCAGACCGCGCCGGCTGATGCTTCCAGCTTCTGGCTTCAAGCTTCCAGCTATTCGGGAACCGAGATATGAAAATCAGCAGAAAGGCATATTCCGACATGTTCGGCCCCACCGTCGGCGACAAGGTGCGCCTGGCCGACACCGAGCTGTGGATCGAGGTCGAGAAGGACTTCACCACCTACGGCGAGGAAGTGAAGTTCGGCGGCGGCAAGGTGATCCGCGACGGCATGGGCCAGGGCCAGCTGCTGGCCGCCGAGGTGGTCGACACGCTGATCACCAATGCGCTGATCATCGACCACTGGGGCATCGTCAAGGCCGACGTGGGCCTGAAGGACGGGCGTATCGCGGCGATCGGCAAGGCCGGCAACCCGGACATCCAGCCCGACGTCACCATCGCCATCGGCGCCAGCACCGAGGTGATCGCCGGCGAGGGCATGATCCTCACCGCCGGCGGCATCGACACCCACATCCACTTCATCTGCCCGCAGCAGATCGAAGAGGCGCTCATGAGCGGCGTCACCACCATGATCGGCGGCGGCACCGGGCCGGCCACCGGCACCAACGCCACCACCTGCACCTCCGGCCCCTGGCACATGGCGCGCATGCTCCAGGCCGCCGACGCCTTCCCGATGAACATCGGTTTCACCGGCAAGGGCAACGCCTCGCTGCCCGAACCCTTGATCGAGCAGGTGAAGGCCGGCGCCATCGGCCTCAAGCTGCACGAGGACTGGGGCACCACCCCGGCGGCCATCGACAACTGCCTGAGCGTCGCCGACCTGTACGACGTGCAGGTGGCCATCCACACCGACACCCTCAACGAGTCGGGCTTCGTCGAGACCACCCTCGGCGCCTTCAAGGGCCGCACCATCCACACCTACCACACCGAAGGCGCGGGCGGCGGCCACGCCCCGGACATCATCAAGGCCTGCGGCTTCTCCAACGTGCTGCCCAGCTCCACCAACCCGACCCGGCCCTTCACCCGCAACACCATCGACGAGCACCTGGACATGCTCATGGTCTGCCACCACCTGGACCCGAGCATCGCCGAGGACGTGGCCTTCGCCGAGAGCCGCATCCGCCGCGAGACCATCGCCGCCGAGGACATCCTCCACGACCTCGGCGCCTTCAGCATGATCAGCTCCGACAGCCAGGCCATGGGCCGCGTGGGCGAGGTGATAACCCGCACCTGGCAGACCGCCGACAAGATGCACAGGCAGCGCGGCCCGCTGGAAGGCGACGGCGCCGGCAACAGCAACTTCCGGGTCAAGCGCTACATCGCCAAGTACACCATCAACCCGGCCATCACCCATGGCATCAGCCATGAAGTGGGCTCCATCGAGGTGGGCAAGTGGGCCGACCTGGTGCTCTGGCGCCCGGCCTTCTTCGGCGTGAAGCCGACGCTGATCCTCAAGGGCGGGGCCATCGCCGCGAGCCTGATGGGCGACGCCAACGCCTCCATCCCCACCCCGCAACCGGTGCACTACCGGCCGATGTTCGGAAGCTTCGCCGGCAGCCGCCATGCCACCAGCATCACCTTCATCAGCCAGGCCGCGCTGGAGGCCGGCGTGCCCGAACAACTCGGCCTGAAGAAACGCATCGCCGTGGTCAAGGGCTGCCGCAGCGTGCAGAAGCAGGACCTGATCCACAACGACTACACCCCGGACATCGACGTGGACCCGCAGACCTACCAGGTCAAGGCCGACGGCCAGTTGCTCTGGTGCGAACCCGCCGAGGTGCTGCCGATGGCGCAGCGGTATTTCCTGTTCTGAAGGCTTGCGCCCATCCCCCTGTCGCCACGGCGGGGGATGAACACCCTGTGCTAGGTTTCGCCATTTCCCCGCACCGGGAGCCCGTCATGCCCCAGCCCCGCCC
>NZ_QKRU01000011.1:0-127651 GCF_003234055.1 Pseudomonas sp. 57B-090624 | reverse complement strand
GTGTTCGAACCGTTACCGAAGTAGCTGCCACCCGAACCTGCCGCAGCGCTGCCGCCACGCCCCCCGAAGTCGGGGTTGGGACCGCCGCCATTACCTCCGGTGACAGTGGCAGGTGAGGTGGGCGTTATGGCGGTACCGGAGCTGGTTCCCCCGGTGCCGCCGAGGGAGGTGCCAAAACCACCACCGCCGCCGCCGCCGCCGGCGTAGTTGCCTCCGAAGTCGCCACCGCCACCGCCGCCGCCGGATGCCTTGTTGGCGGTGATGGTGCTGTTGGTGATAGTCAGTACGCCCGCGTTGCGGATAGCCGCGCCCAGGCTGTCCATGGCGGGGGCACCTTCATTGGCCCCGTTGCCGACGAGCAGGCCGTTGCGGATGGTGATGTTGTCCAGCGCGACCTTGGAGTTGGCGCCGCTGGTGGTCACGTCCAGCACCCGGGTCTTGTGGGCCCCGTCCAGCGCGAAACCGCCGCCGACGATCTGCAAGGTATGGCCGTCGGTGACGTTGATGGTGATGCCGTCGCTGCTGCTGGCGAAGGTGATGTTGCCGGTGAGGGTGATGACGTCGTCGACACCGTCGGTATTGCCCGTGGCAATGGCGCTCTTCAGGGCGGCGATGTTGTTCACCGCCGTGGTCACCAGCAGGTGGTCGTAACCACCCAGGCGCGACAGGTTCAGGGCGCTGCTGGCCGCGATCTGGCCGGTGGCGATCTCCAGGTCCCAGTCACCGCCCTTGGCGTTGCCGCCGGTGTTGTCGTCGGAAGCGGCGATGTCCGCCCCGGTCATGCCGGCCAGCTTGGTGACGAAGGCCTGGCCTTCGCTGCCGGCCCCCACTTCACAGCCGTAGAGGAGGATGTCGCCATCGGTGGTCAGCGCCTTGCCGATGCTGGAAAGCTGGGAGGCGTATTGCCCGAGGTTGCCTTCGAACAGCGGCCCGTTGCCCAGCAGCAGCACCCCGGAATCGCCGTGGGAAATGATGTGGATGGCGTCGATGCCGGTGCGCCCGGCCAGGGCGTCGGCGATCTGCTGCACGCCGTCCTTGTTGGTGGACAGCAGCACCACCTCGGCATTGGGCGAGACGGCCTTGAGCAGCTCCTGGTAGTTCGGCGCACGGGTATCGACGAAGACGATTTCCTTGCGCACGCCGTTCTGCCCGTCGGTCACCGGGCTGGCCTGCAGGTCCTGGGTGCCGTGGCTGTTGTCGGCGGTGCCGGCATGGCTGCTGTCGCTGGCGCCGATGTCATGGGCCACGTCGGCCGCCGTGGGGGCGGAGGTGGCCGCCGAGGCGGCGGTATCGGCAACCGTCGCGGCCACCGCGCCGTCGAACATCATGCGCGGCTCCAGCGCACTGATCAGCGGCAGCGGGCACGCCAGGGGCGCAGCCTCCGCACCTTTGGCCTTGCCGTTGCGACCAGCCTTCCTCGAATGACCCCAGCCCATGACCTCTACCTCCTCGTTCCGGCGCCCGCCTCGGCGGGTGCTCAGTTGCGTTCTTGTTCCAGGGCCCGGGCATCCCGGGCGGTCCTGATCACATGGGCCTCGCTGTTACGCGAGTCCTTCCAGAAATCCAGTTGCGCGTACTGCTCGAACAGATCCGGCGGCAGCAGGGTGCGCCGCGCCGCCACTTCGACCTTGGGCCGCACCTTGTGCAGGCCGCGCAGGCCCAGGGCCTGGTCGAACTCCGGGGCGTCGTACTCGACATGCTCGAAGTCGTGCTCGAACCAGGGCTCGCCAAGGAACTCGTAGACCAGCCGCAGCACCCGCTCGGGCGTGGCCACCAGCAGGTCGTAGTCCACCAGCAGCAGGGAGCGGGCGTGCTCGCCGTAATAGGCATCCTTGAGCGCCGACCAGGGCAGGCCCACCAGGCGGTTGCGCTGGGCCAGGGTCTCGACCCGGCTGTAGACGGTGTTGCGCTCGTTGTCGTCGTTGAACAGCTTGGTGATCTCGTACGGGTTGGCGCGGTAGAGCCGCTCGATGCTGTCCATCACCCAGGCGACATTGCGCACGCAGGCGATCACCCTGGCCTGGGGGAACAGGTCCAGCAGGGCCGGCAACCGCGCGCACCACTGGCGGTTGGTGTCGAAGATCACGTCCCGCCCGGCCTGGTCCGCGTAGTAGTTGCTGAACAGCCCGGCGAGCAGGCGCTTGCGCTGCTCCTGGGTCACCACCGGGCCGAACTCGCTCTCGGCGCCGAACTGCTTGAGCAGGGCCGAGAAGAAGCTGCCCACCGGGCTGGTCATGCCGGCGTGGAAGCGCGGGTTCTGCCGCAGCAGCGCCGCCAGCAGCGTGGACCCCGAGCGTGGCAGCCCCGAGATGAAATGGAAGGCGGGTGATGAATTGGCCATGGTCTGCGTGTACGTCTGCCTGTCGATGAGTCTCTGCCCGATCACGGAGCCGCCGGTGCCGCGAGGCACCGGCGGCGCAGGTTCATCAGTTGCGGGAGGGGAAGACCCCTTCCATCGCGATGATGAAGTTCACCCCGAGGAAGGGATTGCGCAGGCTCACCGGCTGGCTGCCGCCGGCGACCTGCACCGTCACGTTGACGGTGCTGGGGTTGGTCAGCGGAACCGGATTCGCCATCGCGGTCGACCAGATGGCCGCCGCAGAGGCCGCCCCGCCGACGGACCCACCCAGTACGGAGTTGGTGGCGCTCGGAACCAGTGCCGGGCTGGTCGGCGTGCCGGCAGCGGAAATCGTGCTGGTGCCGGTGGCGACGTGGGTGTGCATCGGCATCTGGGTCTGGAGCAGGGTGACGTTCTCGGTGCCGCCGACCTCGCCGAGGTCGATCATCGAGAGGCCCGGCCCCTGGAACTGGCCGACCGGCGAGCGGCCGCGCAGGTCCGGCAGGCCGAAGGTGGTCTGGCCGTTACCGCCGTAGACGGTGCCCAACAGGGAAAACAGCGCGGTGTTCTGCGCAATCCCCACGATCTGCCCCATGCAGAATGCGTAGCCCCGGGGCGCAAAGTTGCCGCCGAACATCTTGATCTCACCGATGAAAGGTTCCACGTGTTGACTCTCCTCTGGCTCAGGTTTTGCGCGCCCTTAAGGCTCGGCGCGTGTGCATGTTTATTGTTGTGGTCTATGCCGGCCGGTCGGTGTGGAACACGGCCTGGAGTACAGGGCGCCCGTCCGGGGCGGGCATTGCGGGGGTCAGCAGAAGCTCCCAGCCCGGCTCCCCCGGCAAGCCCAGGCGGTAGACGTCCTGGGGCAGGCTGCATTGGGAAGGCAGGGCGAAGTGGGCGAGGTAGCACTGGTGCCGGGGGGTCATGGCGGTGCCCTCCTCGACGGCGAGCAGTTCGATGGGCAGCACCTGCTCCGGCGACAGCCAGAGGTGGAAAGGCTGGCCGACGATCTCGGTGAGCAGTGCGAAGGAAGGCATCGGGTGCATGGGCAATTCCTCAGGACAGACCGGCCGGACGTTGCGCAGGCACGGCCATGGCCTGCGGGCTGCGAGGGGCGCGGCGCAACTTCAGGTACACGCCGTTCTCCCCCACCACCTCGAAGCCGTGGCGGCTGTAGAGGTGCTGGGCCGGGTTGTAGGACTCCACGTGCAGCCCCGCGCTGAGGCCCTCGCGGTCGGCCCGTTCGAGAAAGCGGCCCAGCAGCTCGCCGCCGATGCCACGGCCACAGGCCTCGGGCAACAGGGCCAGGTCGATGATTTGCAGGTGGGTGTCGGTCCACAGCAGGTAGGCCCGGCCTACGGGCTGGCCGGCCTCTTCGATGACGTATTGCTCGGCGTCGGCGTAATGCACCTGGTAGTAGCCGCACTGGGATTCGAACTGCTGGTCGAGGAAACGCTCGCAGCCCGCCTGGTCCCAGGGGGTGTGCTGCATCTCGTGGGCACGGGTGGTGCCGTACAGCGCCCGCAGGAAAGCGCGATCGGCGGACGTTGCCAAGCGGAGGTTCAAGGTCTGGAAAGACATACGACGTGCATCCTTGCTGGCCCGGGGAAAGAGCCTACAACTGTGGTTACAGTTTCCCTGCTTGCAGCATAGACGAGGATTTCAGTTGGCCACCATCGAAAAATCACCGTTCGGCGGTTTGGGCAATGAATGTGAAAGCGCATTCACAACTGCCGAGGTGCAAGCGCCTCCAGCGCCTGATAGGGCGCCCTCGCCCAGCGCTCCACAGCCGCCCGTGTGGCCTCGTCCGCCTCGTTGCGCTTGGCCTCGCCATCGGCACTGAAGGCTTGTCCGGGGCGCTTGGCGTCACACCCGGCCACGGCCTGCAGGTGCGGCACGGCGGCCGGGTCGATGCCCAGGAGCGGCCCCAGGCGGCCCCAGAGGGCATCGGGCAGTTCGCGGTAGTTCAGGGCCACCGCCTCGCCGGCCGCGCACAGGCCGAACCCGGCCTGCAGCAGGTGGCCGACCATCCAGGCGAGGTAATCGCCGGGCGCCAGCGCCTCCCGCCCCGGCAGGCCGTCCAGCCCGGACGGGCCCAGCAACCCGGGGACCGCGTGCAGCCCGGGCTGGCGCCGCTGGGACACCACCACCTCCAGCGGGTCGCGGTAGAGGAACAGGCACGGCACCTCGGGGTAGAGCCGGCGCAGCAGCTGCGCCTCGAAGAGGTTCCAGGCGTCCAGCTTGACCACCAGCCGGGTCTCGTCGCCGCAGCGCCGCTGGCCATAGGCCGAGCACAACGCGCGCACCGCATCCGCCTGCCAGGCGGAGGCCGTGGGGTCGCGGTAGTGCGCGCGCAGCAAGGCATCCAGCGGCGGCGGCTCGGACAGCACCACGTGCCCCGGCAGGGCTCGCAGCAACTGCGCCAGCAGGGTGGAGCCGCAGCGGGAGGTGTGGAACACCAGCAGCGAAGGTTCCAGGCCGGGGCTGCGGGCCTGCCAGTCGAACAACGCGTCCAGGCCGGTCTGGCGGCGCAGGGCCAGGTTGAACGGCAGGCGCAGCGCCTCGTCCACGTCGTCGCTGAAGAAGGGTCGTACCAGGGGCGCGGTGCCGAACCAGGCCCAGTCCAATTGCCAGGTGCCGGCCTCCTCGAAGGCACGGATCGGCAGCCATTCGGTGAAATCCAACGGGGTCATCGCACACTCCATTGCCGGCTCCAGGCCTGGCGTCCCTGGCGCATGGCCATGCGCACATCGGCCTCGCCGAACACCAGCCCGAGGGCCTGGCCGGCGGCTACCGCCTCACGGCAGAAGTCGGAGGGGTCGGTGATCCGTTGCAGCGCCAGGGCCAGTTCCGGGCGCTGCTGCACCTGCTCGTTGAACGCGGTGAAGGCCCGTACGCCCCGGCTCGGTTGCAGCGCCGGCGTCGTCGGCAACCCGTCGGCGAGGGCCTCGCGCAGGCGCGTATCCATCATGCAATCCAGCACCAGGTGGATGCGCGGGCCCGGACCGGGGTTGTCCACCCGATGCGGGCGGGACAGGTCGATGAACCAGCACTCACCGGGCGCCATCGGCACCTGCCGGCCGTCCACCAGGAACTCCACCCCGGGCGGGCTGAGCAGCGGCACGTGCAGGCGCAACGGCCCCTCCGGCGCGCCGAGGTCGGGGTCGCAATGCTCGCGGATGCTGGCACCGGCGCCCAGGCGCAGCAGGCGCGCGCTGCGCAGGCCCTCGCCGAACCGCTCGATGGCCGCCGGCCAGGCCGGATCGGCCGCGCACAGGGCGCTGCGGGCCACCGGGCCGAAGCCAGGCGCCAGGGGGATCGGTGCATCCACCGCCGCCACCAGGTCGATCCCGCTCCAGTCGCCCTGGTAGTAGGCGGTGTTGAAATGCGCCACCCAGGCCGTCGGGTCGATCCGCTCCAGGGCCGCGAGCAGCGGCGCCAGGTCGAAGCGCCAGGGCAGGCGGGCACAGATCGGCAGGGTTACGTCCATGGAACCTTCCTTGGCAAATGGGCTAGAAACCGCTTTCCCTGACACCCAACGCCGCCATGCGGCGCCAGGCGAAGCCCAGCAGCGACTGCCGGCTGCCCTCCAGCACCACCACGCCGCGCAGTGGCTGGGCGGGGGGCGGCAGGTCCTGCAGCAGGCTGAGGCGCACGCCGTACTGGGCCTGCACCGGCTCGGCGCGTTGCTGGGCGTTGCGTCGCACGGCCACCTGGCCGTGGTGGTCGGAGGTCAGCGCCTCCAGTTCGAGGTAGGCGACGCCGGTGGTGTCCACTTCGTCCAGGCGCACCGCGAAGGCGGGCCGCGCCGGGTCGTCGGCGATGAAGCGGCCCTCGGCCCCCGGCGCCACGCGCCAGAGGTTTTCCTCGGCCAGGTAGCCGCGCAGGCGCAGCCCGGGGGCGATCACCCGCGCCAGGGTCTCGCCGCTGTGCAGCCAGCGGCCCACCACCAGGTCCGGTGGCAGGTCGCGCACCACGCCGGCCAGGGGCGCACGCAGTTGCAGGCGCTCGCGCTGGGCGGCCAGGCCGCGATACTCGGCCACGGCCTCGGCCAGTTGCTGCTCGATCACCCCGGTCTCGGCGGCGGTCTCGCTGCGCCCGGCCTGGCGCCGCAGCTGCAACTGGAGGATGTCGATCTCGCGGCGGACGATGCCCTGGCGCGCGTCCAGGTCCGGGGATTCCAGCTCCACCAGCAGGGCGCCCTGCTCCACCGTGTCGCCATCCTTCACCCGTACCGCCTTGACCCGCGCGCCGATGGGCGCGTGCAGGGTGCCGGTGCGCGCGGCCTCCAGCATGGCCGGCACGTCCACGGCGTTGCGCCAGGGCACCAGCAGCACCAGCAGCACCAGCCCCAGGGCTGAGCCTGTGAGCAGCACCTTGCGCGGGTCGGCCTGGTCGCGGCGCTGCCACCACTCGCCGAATTCCTTCCAGATCGGCAGGCCGATGAACCACACCAGTTCCACCAGCATGAGGAAGATGCCCAGCACCTTGAAGAACAGGTGGTAGACCGTCAGCGCGATGCCGAAGAACAGCGCCGCGCGCCAGATCCAGGAGCCGTAGCTCCACAGCAGCAGGCGGCGCTGCATGGCGGGCGACCAGGGCTCCGGGGCCGGTTCGCCGTAGCCGAACAGCGCCTCGCGCAGGCGCCAGCGCCCCAGGGCGAAGGCGCGGTTCTGCAGGTTGTCGACGCCCCACAGGTCGCTCAGCAGGAAGTAGCCGTCGAAGCGCATGAAGGGGTTGAGGTTGATCGCCAGGGTGGTGATCCAGGTGGCGCTGGCCAGCATGAAGGCGGCGGTACGTGCCGGGCCGTCCGGCAGCAGCGACCAGGCCAGCAGCGCCAGCACCGCCAGCAGCAGTTCGGCCAGTACCCCGCCGGCGCCGATGAGCAGCCGCGAGCGCCGGTCCTGCACCCGCCAGGCGTCGCTGACGTCGGTGTAGAACATCGGCAGCATCACCATGAAGGCCAGGCCCATGCTCTGGACCCGGCACCCCGCGCGCTTGGCCATGAAGGCATGGCCGAACTCGTGGCAGAGCTTGGCGAAGGTCAGCGCGATGCCGAAGGCCAGCGCGCCGCCGAAGCTGAACAGGTGCGGGAAGGTGGCGAGGAAGCGCTCCCAGTCCCGGGCAACCAGGAACAGCCCGAGCAGCAGGATTACCGGCAGGCCGCGTCGCAGCAGCCAGGGGCCATTGCGTTCCAGCACCGGCCAGGCACGGTTGAGGAAGCGATCCGGCCGCCACAGCGGGATACGGAAGAACAGGTACTGGTGCAGCACCTGCTGCCACAGGCTGTGGCGCGTGCTGGCGACCTTGAGGGCATAGCTGGCGCGCTGTTCCGGGTCGAGGGCGGCGATCAGGTCGTGCCCGCGCAGAAAGCGCAGCATCTGCTCCAGCTCGCCGGCGCCCAGGGGCGCGCCCGGCTCGGCGTTGGCGGCCGCCAGCACCTGCTGGGGCTCACCCCGCGACCAGTGGCGCAGCAGGCGGACGGCGGCGGCACCGAGCTTGAAATAGCGGCCACGCAGGGGGTCGGCCAGGGTCCATTGCGGCGCACCGTCGCGGTCCGGCGCGGCGGGCGAGAGCTGCAGGTCGGGGCGCAGGGCGGGCAGCATCAGAATCCCAGGCCCTGGCGCAGCGCGGCCAGAGGGCGGCGCAACAGGTAGTAGGCCAGCGGCGCGCGGTCACCAAACAGCTTGGCGGTGCCGCGCAGGCCGATGCGTGGCGGGGCATCGGCGAAGGCGGCGTCGAGGCGATAGGCCAGTTGCCCGGCGGCGGTGGCCTGGGCCTCGTAGGCGGCGCGTTCAAGGCGTGCGTCGTGGCGGTTGAGCGGGTCGCTGTCGAGGAACAGCGCCACCTCGGCGCCGGGTTGCAGGGCGATGGCGTCGCCCACGGGCAGTTCGATGCGCAGCTCGGCCTGGGCCGGGTCGGCGATCTGCATCAGCCGCTCGCCGGTCTGCACCGGCTTGCCGGTGAGGCGCTCGGCATCGGCGAACACGGCGATGCCGGCGCGCTCGGCGCGGACTTCACTGCGCGCCAGCAACTGCCGGGCGTAGTCGCGCTCGGCACGCTTCTGCTCCACGCGGGCGGCCAGCAGGTCGATGCGGGCGCTGGATTCGGCGTCGGCGAAGGCGCGCTGGCTGTTGGCCTTCAGTTCCGCCTCGGCCACCCCCAGGGCGCGTTCGGCGACATCGGCCTGGGCCTTGAGGGTGGTGGCGTCGAAGCGCACCAGCAGGTCGCCGGCGGCAACGCTCTGGTTGGGCTTGACGAGGAATTCGGCGATCACCCCGTCCAGCGGCGCGGCCACCACGCGCCCGCCCTGGGGCACCACTTCGGCCGGTGCCAGCACCGACTGGCGCACCGGCACCAGCAGCACCAGGGCCAGCGCGCCGGCCAGGGCCAGGAGCTTCTTCTTCGGCCAGCGCAGGCGCCAGGGCTTGCGCGGCTGCAGGGCCAGCCAGGCGTGCGCGTAGGTGTCGCCGAGCTGCACCAGCAAGGCCTGCTCGGCCTCGCTCCAGGGGGTGTCGCGGGCGATCCACAGGCCGCCGAAGACCTCGCCCTGGCGATCCTTCAACGGCAGCCAGAAGGCCTGGGCGGCGGACAGCGCCTGCCAGTCCTCGCGGCTGCTCTCGTCCAGGCTGCTCGGCTCGACGACGCCGGGCTCGCCCAGTTGGCCCGCAGCCAGGCGCTGGGCCGCCGCACGCTCGACGAAGGCGACGAAGGGGGCGTTGGGCTCCACCACACTGATGCCGGTGAGCGCGCGGACCTTGCCGGTGATCAGCAGCGCGGCATGGCGATAGCCGAATACACCCTGGCCGTCGTTGACCATGGCGAAGGCCAGTTGCGAAGACGTCCCGGCCTTGCGGGCCTGGGCCTGCAGGCCGAGGAAGACCGCGAAGACCCGCTCGGCGAAACCGGGCAGCGGCGCGTTCATCGGCTCTCCGGGAAGCGTGCGCTGCCGCTCATGCCGGCCAGCAGGCCGGGCGCGTCCTCGGGCAGGGCGCCGATCAGCAGCAGGGTCTGGCTGCCTTCGTCGATGCGCGCACCGAGGCGCTTGACCGTGGCCTTGAGCGGCTTGCCGGTCTCGTCGGGCACGAATTCGAAGGGTTCACCGGGCTTGAGTCCGCCGAGCCAGCGCGATGGCACCAGCAGGTGGATCTCCAGGGTGCGGTTGTCCACCACCTCCAGCAACGGTGCGCCGCTGGGCACGCTTTCGTGGGGCTGCACGCGACGCGAGACCACCTGGCCATCGAAGGGCGCCTTCACCTGGCAACGCTGCACCTGCACCTGGTAGACCTGGGCCTCCGCCTGGGACTGCGCCTGGCGCGCCTCGGCCAGGGCGACCTCGAAGCGGCCGACGGAGTTGAGCGCGGCCAGTTGCTGCTTGTTCTTCAGCTCCTCGCGGGCGGCGCGGGTGGCGGCGTTGGCGGCATTGAGCTGGGCCTGGTAGGCGGCGCAATCGAAGCGCACCAGCACCTCGCCTTTCTTGAAGGCCTGGCCTTCGGCATAGGGCATCTCGGTGATGCGACCGGCCAGTTCGCTGGCCAGCACGGCCTGGTCACGAGCGCGCAACACGCCGCGGGCGGCGCTGCCGGGGGTGGCGGACGCGGCGGGCGCATCGAGCAGCGGGTCCGGCGTCGACAGGTCCTGCGCCCCGGCGCTCATCGCCAACCCCATCAGGCCGAACAACGTCCACAGCATGCGATTCATAACAATCCTTCCCTGGGTCACAGACCCGCGAGTCTATGGGAGCCGTAGGACAATAGGAATCTAGGTGACAGGCGCTTCTTCGGATATTGGCCGGATAGGACCGGGAGATCGCTGCAGGGAGACGAGTTTCGCTCCGCTCGCGGAGCGCCGCCCAGCCCACCCTCCGGGCTCCGTGATCAGCCAAGCCTCGTGCCCGCCGAAAAAACGGTGGGCTGAAGCCCACCCTACGCCCACCCGCGCACCCACACAGCTGCGCTCGGCGCCCACCTAGGGTGCGAAGGGGGTCAGACCATGTCCAGTCGCTGCTTGCGGGTCGGCGCCGGGTAGGCGCGGTCGATCAGGGCGAGGTCGTCGGCGCTCAGGCCGAGATCGGCAGCGCGGGCGTTCTGCCGGATGTGCACGGGATCGACCGCCTTGGGAATGGCGATCACGCCGTCCTGGCGCAGCGCCCAGGCCAGGGCCACCTGCGCCGGGGTGGCCTCGTGACGGCGGGCGACTTCCAGCAACGCCGCATCACGCAGCAGGCTGCCGCCCTGCCCCACCGGGCAGTAGGCCATGAGCGGCAGGCGCTGGCGCTGCTGCCAGGGCAGCAGGTCGAACTCGATGCCGCGCGACTCGGGGTTGTACAGCACCTGGTTGGCGGCGCAGCCAGCGGGCAGGCCCTGCAGGTCGGCCAGGTCGAAGTTGGAGACGCCCCAGCGCAGGATCTTGCCCTGCTCGCGCAGGCGCTCGAAGCCTTCCACCGTTTCCTCCAGCGGATGCTCGCCCGGCCAGTGCAGCAGGTAGAGGTCGATGCGGTCGGTGCCCAGGCGCTTGAGGCTGCGTTCGCAGGCCTGCTCGACGCCCGTGCGGCTAGCGTTCCACGGGTAGACCTTGCTGACCAGGAAGACCTGCTCGCGATGCCCCGCGATGGCCTCGCCCACCACCTGCTCCGCGCCGCCTTCGGCATACATCTCGGCGGTGTCGATCAGGCTCATGCCCAGCTCCAGGCCCAGGCGCAGCCCGGCGACTTCGCGGGCGCGCTGGTCGGGGCGCTCGCCCATGTGCCAGGTGCCCTGGCCGATGGCGGGTACGGCGGTGCCGTCGGGGAAGGTGATGCTGCCCATGGCGGTTCTCCTCAGAAATGAATGTCTTCGGCCTGCTGCAGGCGCATGGGGTTGCGGGGCTGGATGAACTCGCCCCAGACCCAGTTGTGGTGGGCGACTATCGCCTCGGCGCTCTGGTGCGGCCGGTCGCGGGTGGTGTGCGCATCGCTGGCCAGGATGACGTTGAAGCCCTCGCTGGCGGCACGGCGGATGGAGGTATCGACGCAGAATTCCGTGGCGTAGCCGGTCACCACCAGGTCGGTGACGTAGAGCTTCTCCAGGGTGGACTTGAGCTCGGTCTCGAAGAAGGCGTCGCAGGCGGTCTTGCGAAGCACCCAGTCGTTGTCGCCTCGCTCCAGCCCCGGGTGCAGCTGCCAGCCGATGCAGCCGGGCTCCAGCTCGCTGCCGGGCTCGCCGTCGTGCTGCACGTAGATCACCGGCACCCCGGCGCTGCGTGCACGGTCGGCCAGGCGGTTGATCCGCTCCAGTACCTGCCCGGCGCGCCAGGGCTCCGGGGGGGTGAGGAACAGCCCCGCCTGCATGTCCACGACCAGCAATGCCTTGCTCATTTCCACTCCTTGAATGCACGCATCGAAACGCGCGGATAGTGCGGCTTCCCGCCGCGTCGGTAAAGCCGTGCGTCGGGGCGGGCACGACCGTCCGTCTTGCATGGGGAAACTCGCCCCGGGGCCGCAGTCAGAACCATCAGGACCCACCGCTCGCCCAGCCCGGGCGGGACTTGCCGCGAGTACGCCGCCATGCAGACAGGACGCGACCTCCGTATCGATTTCTTCCGAGGGCTGGCCCTGGTGTTCATCTTCTGGGACCACATACCGCACAACCCGCTCGGCCAGGTCACGCCCCGCAACGTCGGCTTCAGCGACGCGGCGGAGATCTTCGTCTTCCTCGCCGGCTACGCGGCCGTGCTCGCCTACGGCAAGCTGCTGCTGCGCGACGGCTACGCGGTGGCCTGCCTGCGCGTACTGCGCCGCGTGTGGGTGCTGTACGTCGCCCACATCTTCCTGCTCGCCGTGCTGATGGGCGTGGTGTTCTACACCAACAACCACGTGGACAGCCGCAACTTCATCAACGAAATGGGCCTGGACTACTTCCTCGCCAACCCGCAACAGGCGCTGATCGACGAACTGCTGCTGCGCTTCAAGCCCAACCTGATGGACCCGCTGCCGCTGTACGTCGTGCTGCTGGCCGGGCTGCCGTTGATCCTGCCGCTGCTGATGCGCTGGCGCTACGCCGCCCTGGCACTCTCCGGGGCGCTGTACCTGTGCGCGCCCGGGTGGAACCTCAGTTCCCACCCGGGCGGCGAATGGTTCTTCAACCCGCTGGCCTGGCAATTCCTCTTCGTTCTCGGTGGCGTTGCCGCGCGCCATGCCCAGGCCCGCCCGGCCGATGCACCGCCGGCCACCTGGAGGTCGCCGCTGTTCTTCGCCGCCGCCGGCTACCTGGTATTCAGCGCCGCGGTCGCCCTCAGCTGGAAGGTGCCGGGCCTGCATGACGCCTGGATGCCGAAGTGGCTGGGCGATGTGCTCTACCCGCTGGACAAGACCGATCTCTCGCCCCTGCGCCTGCTGCATTTCCTCGCCCTCGCCCACGTCGTGGCCGTGCTGCTGCCACGTACCGACTGGCTGACCCGCTGGCCGGCCCGCGAGGTGTGCCGCATGGGCATGCATTCGCTGGAAGTGTTCTGCCTCAGCGTGCTGCTGGCGCCGCTGGCCGATGCCATCGCCACGCTCTATGCGCTCGATGCCGTGGGCCAGGTGGCCCTGGCCTGCGCCGGGGTGCTGCTGATGTCGGCCCTGGCAGGCTGGCTGGACCTGAGTAACCGGCTCAACCAGCGCAAGCCGCCGAAGGCCGCGCCGGTGCGCCTGGCCAACCCGGGCTACGGGGTACCCCGCACCCTCTACCGCATTCAGCCCTGAGGCCGGGCGATCAACAGCAGCGAAAGCGGCAGGCCGCTGCCGGGGTGGCGGGGCTCGTGCAGCGCTTCCAGCACCAGGCCGCTGCGCCCCAGCAACGCCAGCCAGGACGCCAGGGTGCGGTAGTACCAGGGCATCGGCTCGGTGAAGGCGCCCTCGAAGGCGGCGAAGGTCTCCAGGCGCCACCCATCGCGGTAGCCCTCCTCGCCGGCGGCGCTCCAGGGGTGGACGGTCTGCAGCAGCAGGGCGCCGCCGGGAGCGAGGGCCTGGGAGATCGCCGCCAGCAACGGCTGCAGGTCCTCGTCCAGCAGGGCGAAATTGCACACCACGGCATCGAAGCGGCCGAAGCGCAGGGGCTGTTCGGCGAGGCCCCGGTAGTCACAGCACTCGAAACGGCCGCCGGCAGCCCGGGCCAGCTCCACCAGCGCGGGCGACGCATCCACGCCCAGGGCGGCGATGCCCCGCTCGCCCAGCGCGCGACACAGCCAACCCTCGCCGCACCCCAGGTCCAGCACCCGCTGCGGGGCACGCGCCTCGATCGCCTCGAGCATCGCCCGGTCGGTCGCCACGCGGCGGCTCTCGATGCGTCCGCCACGCACCGCGTCGCTCCAGGCGGCGGCGTTGGCGCGCCAGCTGCGCTCGATCTGCTGCCGGTTATCGTCTGACATGGCTGATCGCCTCGTATTCCGTCGTTTCGGAGCGCTCTCCGGTTCCCAGCAACTACGCTTTGTACAAGAGCGGTAACGCGCCAGCCAGGCCATCCGATCATGGGCGTTTTATGGCAAACCGACGCATCGTCCACCCAGGTACCCAAAGGTAGCCTCGAAGACGTGACCTCGCGCTCCCGTCGTCCCCGCCGCAAGAAACACCGCCTGGCGTTCTGGAGCTTCATGCTCGCCTCCGCCGCCTTGCTCGGCTACGCAGCCCGCGAGGAAATGCGCAGCTCCTGGCTGCAGTCCCGGGAAATCAGCCGCTACGCCGCCACCCTCACCTACCGCCTCGACGAAGGCCCCAGCGACGCCATCCTCTACCCCCACGACGGCCCCTTCGACAAGCGCCTGGGCTACGTCTACCTGCCGCAGATGCTGCAGCGCCTCGACGCGCGCGGCTATGCCATCCGCCGGCAGGTGCGTTTCTCCCCGGAGCTGATGGACTACAGCCGCCATGGCCTGTTTCCGCCGTACCGGGAGAAGGTCCAGGCGGGCATCGACATCAGCGACTGCCGGGGCGAGCCGCTGTACCGCTTCAGCTACCCGCAACAGCTGTATTCCGGTTTCTCCGCCATCCCGCCGCTGCTCACCCGCAGCCTGCTGTTCATCGAGAACCGCTACCTGCTGGCCGACCAGCCCCTGGCCAACCCGGCGGTGGACTGGCCGCGCTTCATCAAGGCGGCGCTGACCCAGGCCGGCAAGGTGCTCGACATGCCCGGCCAGAGCGCCGGCGGCAGCACCCTGGCGACCCAGCTGGAAAAGTACCGCCACTCGCCTTCCGGCCTCACCCTCTCGGCAGGCGAGAAGATCCGCCAGATGGCCTCGGCCAGCGTGCGCGCCTACCAGGGCGGCCCCGAGACCCTCGCCGCACGGCAACGCGTGGTGCTCGACTACCTCAACAGCGTGCCGCTCTCCGCGGTGCCGGGCCACGGCGAGGTGCACGGCATGGCCGATGGCCTGCGGGTCTGGTACGGCGCCGACTTCGAGCGCACCAACCGCCTTCTCGCCGAGGACCAGCAGGAGCCCGAGCGCCTGCAGGCACGGGGCCAGGCGCTGCGCGAGGTGGTGTCGTTGATGATCGCCCAGCGTCGGCCCTCCTATTACCTGTCACGCGGGCGCGAGGAGCTGGAGGCGCTGACCGACAGCCACCTGCGCCTGCTGGGCAACGCCGGCGTGCTCCACCCGGCCCTGGGCCGGGCGGCGCTGGAGGCGCGCCTGGTCTTCCGTGACCTGCAGCAGGAGCCGGCGCTGTCGCGCATCGAAGGCAACAAGGGCGTCAGCCTGGCGCGGGCGCGCCTGTCGAGCCTGCTGCAGATGCCGCTGTACGACCTCGACCGCCTCGACCTCGCCGCCAGCAGCAGCCTGCAGGGCGAGCTGCAGCAGGCCGTCACCACCTACCTGCACGACCTCGCCGAACCGGCGTTCGCCGAGCAGGCCGGGCTGTTCGGCGAGCGCCTGCTGTCGCCGGAGAAGACCCGCGAGGTGCGCTACAGCTTCACCCTCTTCGAGCGCACCCCCTCGGGCAACCAGGTGCGGGTGCAGACCGACAACACCGACCAGCCCTTCGACATCAACGAGGGCAGCAAGCTGGAACTCGGCTCCACCGCCAAGCTGCGGGTGCTGGCCACCTACCTCGACTACATCGCCGCGCTGCACGCGCGCTACGGCGAGATGCCGGCGGCGGAGCTGGGCAAGGTGCGGGTCGACCCGCTGGACGCCCTGAGCCGCTGGGCCCTGGACTACCTGGCCGGCACCCGCGACCGCAGCCTGGCGCCGATGCTGGCGGCAGCGCTGGACCGCACCTACTCGGCCAGCCCCTTTGAGAGCTTCTTCACCGGCGGCGGGCTGCACACCTTCAGCAACTTCCGCAAGGAGGACAACGGCCGCAACCCCACCCTGCGCGATGCCCTGCGCGAGTCGATCAACCTGCCCTTCGTACGCCTGCTGCGCGACATCGTGCGCCACGACATCTACCGCCCCGACGGCGGCAAGGTGGCGCTGCTGTCCGACGACAAGGACCCGCGCCGCCAGGGCTACCTGGACCTGTTCGTCTCCCGCGAGAGCCAGACCTACCTGCTGCGCTTCTGGAACAAGTACAAGGGCAAGGATGCCGACGAACGCATGGCCACCTTCCTCGACGGCCTGCGCCCCTGGGCCTCGCGCCTCGCCGCCATCCACCGCTACCTGCAACCCCAGGCCGACCGCGCCACCTTCGCCGCCTTCATGCGCGAGCGCCTGCCCAGCGAAGCGCTGGGCGAGAAGCGCATCAACCAGCTGTACGACCGCTATGGCCCCGGCGCCTTCAACCTCAACGACCAGGGCTACGTGGCGCGGGTGCACCCGCTGGAGCTGTGGTTGCTGGCCTACCTGCAGGGCCACCCGCAGGCGACCTACCGCGAGGCAGTGGAAGCCAGCGGCGGGCCGCGCAGCGAGGTGTACGGCTGGCTGTTCAAGTCGCAGCGCAAGAACGCGCGGGACAAGCGCATCCGCATCATGCTGGAGGTGGAGGCCTTCCTCGACATCCACCAGCAGTGGCGGCAGCTGGGCTATCCGTTCGATCACCTGGTGCCGTCGCTGGCGACCGCGCTGGGCAGCTCCGGCGACCGCCCGGCGGCGCTGGCGGAACTGATGGGGATCATCGTCAACGACGGCGTGCGCCTGCCCACGGTGCGCATCGACCGCCTGCACTTCGCCGCCGACACGCCCTATGAAACCCAGCTCAGCCATGCGGCGGTGCCGGGCAAGCGGGTGATGGCCTCGGAAGTGGCGACGGCGCTGCGCGAGGCGCTCTCGCAGGTGGTGGACGCCGGCACCGCGCGACGCCTCCAGGGCACCTTCACCCAGCCCGACGGCAAGCCGCTGGTGATGGGCGGCAAGACCGGCACCGGCGACAACCGCCTGCAGACCGTGGGGCGCGGCGGCCAGGTGATCAGCTCCAAGGCGCTGAACCGCACCGCCACCTTCGTCTTCTACCTGGGGCCCCGGCACTTCGGCACGCTGACCGCCTACGTGGCAGGCAGCCAGGCCTCGAACTTCCGCTTCACCTCGGCGCTGCCGGTGCAGGTGATGAAGGGCATGGCGCCCATCCTCCAGCCCTACCTGGAACCCGGCCGCGCCACCCTGTGCCAGATGCCGGAAGCCTCGGTGCAGGCCAGCCGGCTCTGAGGGTTCACTCCTGGCGGCGGCGCACGTCGATGAACAGCGACTCGACCTTCTCACGCGCCCAGGGCGTCTTGCGCAGGAAGGTCAGGCTCGACTTGATGCTCGGGTCGCTCTTGAAGCAGCGGATATCGATGCGCTTGGCCAGGCCGTCCCAGCCGTACTTGGCGACCAGCTCTTCGAGGATCTTCGCCAGGGTCATGCCGTGCAGGGGGTCTTGGGAGCTCACGTAAACGCCTCGATGGGGTGGGAGAGCGTGGCAGCTTAGGGCAATGGCCGTGCCTTGCGAAGGGGAACCTCCCGTAGGGGCGACTTCAGTCGCCAAGCGGCGCGCAGTGCCGCCATCGCGGGAGCGAATCCATTCGCGAAGCGTGCGTCAGCATGGGTTTCGCTTCGCTCTACCCATCCTACGGGCTCGGCACGCGCGTGACGGCGGCCTTCGTAGGATGGGTAGAGGTACGAAACCCATCGATGGGGCGCATCAGACACAAGAACGTGCCAAGCCCGGCAACCTTTGGTGGAGGTAAAAAGCGGCTCCACCACGCATCGATCATGCCCAGTGGCGGCCCTGATCACTTCAACCCCGCCACCCCGGCGATGATCAGCGCCACCGACAGCAGCTTCATCGGGGTGATGGATTCGCCCAGCAGCGCCACGCCGAGGATGACGGTGCCGAGGGTGCCGATGGCGGTCCAGATCGGGTAGGCGACGCTCACCGGCAGCACGCGCATGGCCAGGGTAAGGAAGTAGATGCCGGCGATGGCCGCCAGCACCACCAGGGCGCTGGGCAGCGGTTGGGTGAAGCCGTTGGCGTACTTCATGCTCATGGCGAAGAGCACTTCGAAGAACGCCGCGATCAGCAGGAACAGCCAGGCCATGGCGACCTCCTCAGAAGACCTCGGCCAGTTCCACCAGGGCGCGCTCGGCACGCTGGTAGGACTGCTGGAAGGCGTCGCCGCCGAACTCGTCGTTCTCCACCGCCACCACGGTGACCTCGGTGATGCCGATGTAGCCGAGCACGGTGCGCAGGTAGGTGTCGGCGTGGTTCATGTGGGCATTGGCGCCGCCGGGGCCGTAGCCGTGGTCGCCACGGGTGGTGATGATCAGCGCCTTGCGCCCCAGCACCAGTGGTGTGTAGGGGTTGCCGGGGCGGCTCGGGTCGAAGTCGAAGGTGCGGCGGATGCGCACGATCTGGTCGACCCAGGCCTTGACTCCGCTGGGTATGCCGAAGTTGTACATGGGCGCCGAGATCACCAGGCCGTCGGCGGCGAAGACTTCGTCCACCAGCAGGTCGCTCAGGGCCAGGTCGGCCTTCATCACCTCGGTGCGGTTCTCCGGCTCGGGGTGGAAGGCGGCGGCGATCCAGCCTTCGGTGACCGGCGCGATGGGTGAGCGCCCGACTTCGCGGTGCACCACCTGGCGGGCGGCATCCTGGCCCTGCCAGGCAGCGAGGAAGGCGTCCTGCAGGCGGCGCGAGTGGGAACGTTCGCCACGGGGGCTGCCTTGGATCGAGAGAATGCGATTCATCTGTTACTCCTGGGTCCGGGTCATTTCTTCGCGGCCGGTGACCGGCCTGAATACAGGCACTAAGCTAGGGCCAGCCGTTTTCCCGGACAAATGACCGATAGTTCATCAGGATGAATCCATTTCATCCGTGGAGCCCAGATGTTCGCCAACCTGCCCCTGACCGCCCTGCGCACCTTCGAGTCCGCCGCCCGCCTGCTGAGCTTCAAGGCCGCCGCCGAGGAGCTGGCGGTGACGCCGACGGCGGTGTCCCACCAGATCCGCAGCCTGGAAGGCTGGCTCGGGGTGCCGCTGTTCGAGCGCCTGCCCCGCAGCGTGCGCCTGACCGCCTGTGGCCAGCAGCTGTTCGGCAGCCTGCACGGGGCGCTGCTGGACGTGACCCAGACCCTCGACCAGTTGCGCCCGCAGCGCAGCGGCGGCCAGTTGACCCTGTCCACCACACCGGCCTTCGCCGCGCTCTGGCTGATCCCGCGACTGGGGCGCTTCTATGCCGCGCACCCTTCGATCAGCCTGCGCCTGGACACCCGCAATACCCTGGTGGACCTGCACCAGGACGCCAGCATCGACCTGGTGATCCGCTACGGCATCGGCAGCTACCCCAGCCTGCACAGCCAGTGCCTGCTGGACGAGTGCTTCGGCGTCTACGGCTCGCCGGCGCTGGTGGCCGAGCTGGGCAACCGCCAGCCGACGCTGATCACCATCCGCTGGCGCAACGCGCAGCTCTACGAACTGGGCTGGAAGGCCTGGTGCCAGGCCGCCGGCGAGCAGCGCCTGCTGGAGACCGCGGCGCAACGCGAATACGACGAGGAGCACTACGCCCTGCAAGCCGCCATCGCCGGCCAGGGGCTGGTGCTGGCGAGCTCCATCCTGGTGTCCGAAAGCGTCGCCAGCGGCCTGCTGGTGCCCTACCGGCCGGAGATCAGCGTCGAGGGCGCGGGGTATTCCACCCTCTGCGTCCCCGGCCGCGAGCGGCACCCGCCGGTGAAGGCGTTCTTCGACTGGTTGAGCCACGAATGCGGTTCGATACGGCAACCCTGACCCGGCTTGCATGGAGCGGCCACGGCAGGCGCCCGGACCCGGCGGATTGTCGCCATCCAAACACGATAAATGGGCGGATTTCCGCCACTTCCTGCCCGCCCGGATTCACCGCCAAGCGCCTCGAGACCCGGGCATCCGGACCTGACCGCGCGGCTGGTACGGGACTTGCCATCGGATCGCCAGCGAGCCGACAAGAACAAGACTGGCCGTGATCCGGGTACTGACCGCTTCCCCCCTGGCCAGCGCCTAGACTTGCTCTTGTCAGCCGTTGTTGCGCTACGCGCGCATGGATCTGCTCACAACTACAAGAGGAAGTCCCATGTTCAAACCCACGCTAAAAGCTCTCGCCTGCGCACTCGCCCTGGGTGCCGCCAGCCTGGCGCATGCTGCCGACCCCATCGTCATCAAGTTCTCCCACGTCGTCGCCGAACACACGCCCAAGGGCCAGGGCGCGCTGCTGTTCAAGAAGCTCGCGGAGGAACGCCTGCCCGGCAAGGTCAGGGTCGAGGTCTACCCGAACTCCTCGCTCTTCGGCGACGGCAAGGAAATGGAAGCGCTGCTCCTGGGCGACGTGCAGATGATCGCGCCGTCGCTGGCCAAGTTCGAGCAGTACACCAAGCAGGTGCAGCTGTTCGACCTGCCCTTCCTGTTCGACGACATCCAGGCCGTCGACCGCTTCCAGCTCAGCCCCGAGGGCCAGGGCCTGCTGAAGTCCATGGAGAGCAAGAACATCACCGGGCTGGGTTACTGGCACAACGGCATGAAGCAGCTCTCGGCCAACAAGCCCCTGCGCGAGCCCAAGGATGCACGCGGCCTGAAGTTCCGCGTGCAGGCCTCCGCCGTGCTCGAGGAGCAGTTCAAGGCCGTGCGCGCCAACCCGCGCAAGATGAGCTTCGCCGAGGTCTACCAGGGCCTGCAGACCGGCGTGGTCAACGGCGCCGAGAACCCCTGGTCGAACATCTACTCGCAGAAGATGCATGAAGTGCAGAAGTACATCACCGAGTCCAACCACGGTGTGCTCGACTACATGCTGATCACCAACACCACCTTCTGGAACGGCCTGCCGCCGGATGTACGCAGCGAGCTGGAGAAGATCACCCAGGAAGTCACCGCCGAGGTGAACAAGCAGGCCGAAGCCCTCAACCAGGGTGACAAGCAGCGCATCATCGACGCCAAGACCAGCGAGATCATCGAGCTCACCCCCGAGCAGCGCAACGAGTGGCGCGACGCGATGAAGCCGGTGTGGAAGAAGTTCGAAGGCGAGATCGGCGCCGACCTGATCAAGGCCGCCGAAGCGGCCAACCAGGCCCAGTAAACGCCGGCCGGCGCGGGCCCACCGCGCCGGCACCGCTTCCACAGCTCGGGAGACGCCATCCATGAACACCCTAAGGCGCGTCTGGGACCACTTCGAGGAAGGCTTCATCGCCTTCCTCCTGGCGGCCATGACGCTGGTCACCTTCGTCTACGTGATCCTCAACAACCTCTACACCCTGTTCTACAGCCTCGCCGACCGCTGGGAGGGCGCCAGCGAGCGCCTCTTCGCCATCGGCGACAGCATCATGGGCATGGCCCAGGCCATGACCTGGAGCACCTCGCTGACCAAGGCCCTGTTCGCCTGGCTGATCTTCTTCGGCCTTTCCTACGGCGTGCGCACCGCCGGCCACATCGGCGTCGACGCCCTGGTCAAGCTCACCCCACACAAGGTCCAACGCATCATCGGCATCATCGCCTGCCTCTGCTGCCTGGCCTATGCCGGCCTGCTGGGCGTGGCCAGCTTCGAATGGGTGCAGACCCTGTTCACCGCCGCCATAGGCGCGGAAGACCTCGGCCACTACGGCGTCATGCAATGGCATATCGCGCTCATCGTGCCCTTCGGCTTCGCCATGGTGTTCATCCGCTACGGTGAAATCCTCGTGCGCCTGCTGCAGAACCAGCAAACCGGCCTCGGCCTGGCCGACGAAGCCGCCGACGCGCTGAAACTCACCGAGCACGAGGAAGGCAAGCAATGACCATCCTGTTCCTCTTCCTGCTGCTGTTCCTGCTGATGTTCATCGGCGTGCCCATCGCCATTTCACTGGGCCTCGCGGGCTCGGTGACCATCATGCTGTTCAGCCCCGACTCGGTGCGCTCGCTGGCGATCAAGCTGTTCGAGACCTCCGAGCACTACACCCTGCTGGCCATTCCCTTCTTCCTGCTGGCCGGCGCCTTCATGACCACCGGCGGCGTGGCCAAGCGCCTGATCGACTTCGCCAACGCCTGCGTCGGTCACATCCGTGGCGGTCTCGCCATCGCGGCGGTGCTGGCGTGCATGCTGTTCGCCGCGCTCTCGGGCTCGAGCCCCGCCACGGTGGCCGCGGTGGGCTCCATCGCCATCGCCGGCATGGTGCGCTCCGGCTACCCGCAGGCATTCGGCGCCGGCATCGTGTGCAACGCGGGCACCCTGGGCATCCTCATTCCGCCGTCCATCGTGATGGTGGTCTACGCTGCCGCCACCGAAACCTCGGTGGGCAAGCTGTTCATGGCCGGCGTCGTCCCCGGCCTGCTGCTGGGCGCGGTGCTGATGGTGGCGATCTACATCATCGCGGTGAAGAAGAACCTGCCGGCGATGCCCCGCGCCACCTTCCGCGAATGGCTCAGCGCCGCGCGCAAGGCGATCTGGGGCCTGCTGCTGATGGTGATCATCCTCGGCGGCATCTATTCCGGCATGTTCACGCCGACCGAGGCCGCCGCCGTGGCCGCCGTCTATTCGGCCTTCATCGCGCTGTTCGTCTACAAGGACATGAAGCTCAGCGAGGCGCCGAAGGTGCTGCTGGAGTCGGGCAAGCTGTCGATCATGCTGATGTTCATCATCGCCAACGCCATGCTCTTCGCCCATGTGCTGACCACCGAGCAACTGCCCCAGCAGATCACTGCCTGGGTCATCGAAGCGGGGCTCACCCCCTTCATGTTCCTGCTCATGGTCAATATCGTGCTGCTGGTGGCCGGCGCCTTCATGGAACCCTCGGCGATCATCCTGATCCTCGCGCCCATCCTCTTCCCCATCGCCATGAAGCTGGGCATCGACCCGATCCACCTCGGCATCATCATGGTCGTGAACATGGAGATCGGCCTGATCACCCCGCCCGTGGGCCTCAACCTGTTCGTCACCTCCGCGGTGACGGGCATGCCGCTCACCGCCACCATCCGCGCCGCCATGCCCTGGCTGATGATCCTGCTCACCTTCCTGCTGCTCATCACCTACGTGCCCTGGATCTCCCTGGCACTGCCCACCTGGCTGGGCATGAGCTGATCATTCGCGATGCGACCAGGCCCGGCCCTGCGCCGGGCCTTTCCCTTCCACAAGGTGCAACTCGCCCCGCCCCCGTGGGGCGGGGATGTCTGCGGGCATAAAGAATGCCTGTCTGCGTCATCCGTCGCGGGCTCGACGAACACGCTCAAGCACGATGCCTTCAGGGTATTCATGGTGCCCTGTCACGCTCACCGCGTGGGTTTCGCTTCGCTCGCCCCCCCCCCTACGGAAGCCGCTTCGCACCGAGCGTGATGCGCACATCGATGATGAAGCGAGGGACTCGCCTGGGGAGGGGCGAAACCGAAAGCCCCAGCGGAACTCGGCAATCGGCTGAACTCGAGAGCTCCCGGCAACACCTGATGCAGGCACCGCTAAAAAAAAACGGCCCAGGTCCGAGGACGAGGGCCGTTGAAGCACTATCAAACTCTTCGCTGCCCGGGCTCTGCGTCCCGGGCGCTCAAGGCATCAGGCGCTGGCGTCCTGGTATTCCTTCTCGGCTTCGTCGAAGCGCTTGATCATCGCGGCGGAGGGGCCGTTGCCGATGCGGCTGAAGATCAGGATGCCGAGGGTGGCGAGGATGAAGCCCGGGATGATTTCGTACAGGCCGGTCCAGCCGAGGAGGTTCTTCCACAGGATCACGGTGACGGCGCCCAGCATCATGCCCGCCAGGGCACCGTTGCGGGTCATGCCCTTCCACACCAGGGAGAGGATCACCACCGGGCCGAAGGCGGCACCGAAGCCGGCCCAGGCGTAGGACACCAGGCCCAGCACCTTGCTCTCGGGGTTGGAGGCGATGGCGATGGCGATCACGGCCACCAGCAGCACCATGGCGCGGCCGACCCAGACCAGTTCGCTCTGGCTGGCGTTCTTGCGGAAGAAGGCCTTGTAGAAGTCTTCGGTCAGGGCGCTGGAGCACACCAGCAGCTGGCAGCTCAGGGTGGACATCACGGCCGCCAGGATGGCGGACAGCAGCACGCCGGCCACCCAGGGGTTGAACAGCAGCTTGGCCAGTTCGATGAACACGCGCTCGGGGTTGGCGGTGACCGGGCCGGCCACGTCCGGGTGCGCGGAGAAGTAGGCGATGCCGAAGAAGCCGACGGCGACCGCGCCGCCCAGGCAGGCGATCATCCAGGTCATGGAGATGCGACGGGCGTTGGGGATGGACTTCACCGAATCGGCGGCCATGAAGCGCGCCAGGATGTGCGGCTGGCCGAAGTAGCCCAGGCCCCAGGCCATCAGCGAGATCACGCCGATGAAGGTGGCGCCCTTGAGCATGTCGAAGTGGGCGGCGTCCTGCAGCTCGATGGCGGCGAAGGTCGGCTCGATGCCGCCGTTGATCATCATCACCACGACCGGGGTGAGGATCAGGGCGAAGATCATCAGGGTCGCCTGCACGGTGTCGGTCCAGCTCACCGCCAGGAAGCCACCGACGAAGGTGTAGGCGATGGTGGCGGCGGCACCGGCCCACAGCGCGGTCTCGTAGGACAGGCCGAAGGTGCTTTCGAACAGGCGGGCGCCGGCGACGATGCCGGAGGCGCAGTAGATGGTGAAGAACACCAGGATCACCACGGCGGAGAAGATGCGCAGGACGCGGCTGTGGTCTTCGAAGCGGTTGGTGAAGAAGTCCGGCAGGGTCAGGGCGTTGCCGTTGTGCTCGGTCTGCACGCGCAGGCGGCCGGCCACCAGCAGCCAGTTGAGGTAGGCACCGACGATCAGGCCGATGGCGATCCAGGCCTCGGACAGGCCGGAGAGGTAGATGGCGCCCGGCAGGCCCATCAGCAGCCAGCCGCTCATGTCGGAAGCGCCGGCCGACAGCGCGGTGACGAAGCTGCCGAGGCTGCGGCCACCGAGGATGTAGTCGGAGAGGTTGTTGGTGGAACGATAGGCCACGAAGCCGATCAGAACCATGGCAGCGATATAGATCACGAAGGTGATCAGCATCGGGTTGCTCATACTCATTGGGGGTCTCCCCTGTCGTTTGTTGTTATTGAGACGGGACGGGTATTCCGCATCTCTCTGGTTGGCATTTGGCAGTTGCTCGTGGCAATTACCGATTGGTTTGCAGGCCCGGCGCAACCCTTGGGGTGCAACCTCTGCCCGTCATCGGTGCTCAGGCGTCATGCCTCGCCGCAGGACGAGACGCCCAGCCACCCGGACTGCACCGTGTCATCCTGGTCCGGTCTGGCTACGTCGGATCGCCTCCCGGTCAAGTGTCGACCCGGGCGCGCGAAAGGGACAGCGGAATGTAGAGAGCGCAGGCCTGCTTTTCTTTCGAAAAGCTCCGGAGTTATTGCCAAATCCTCCGACTGTCCGACAAGACGTGCAACCCGGTTGCACCACAAGGTGCAACCACCGCTCTGCAATGCTACTTGCGGATGACCTGACCGCGCATCGGAGCGAGGCGCGCGAGCAGGCGGTTCTGCGTGCGGCTGGCGATGCCCTCGGCATCCATGGCGTCCTGCAGGTTCTCCACCAGGGCGTTGAAGTCGCTTTCGGTGAGCTGCTGGCCCTTGTGGCTCTCCTCCATGCTGTCGCCGGTGTATCGGCAGGGGCCACCCGCCTCGACGCAGAACTGCTCCACCAGCTTGTCGCGCAGGCGTTCGATGTCGATGTTGCGGAAGTGCTCGACGATGCGCGGGTCCCCGGCGATGTTCAGCAGCATGCCTTCGACGATCCGGGTGATGCCGGCCTTGCCGCCCAGGTCCTGGTACAGGCTGTCGTCCCTGGGCGGCTGCTGGGCACAGGCGGCCACCAGGGCCAGCGCGACGGCGAGCGTCAGGCGGTGCATGTCAGAAGCTCCCCTGCACGGATAGGTAGACGCCGTCCTGGTGGTCGAGGGTGGCGATCTCGCCGAGGCGGGCATAAGCCAGCACCACCGCCAGGTTCTTGTTGGGGAAGTAGCCGATGAACAGGTCCGCCCAGTCGCTTTCACCGGCGAAGCTCAGGTTGTCGGGCTTTTCCCGGTACTCGACGCCAACGGCCCAGTGGCGGTCGGGCAGCACGGCGATGGCGCCCTCCTTGAGCAGCGAGCGCTCGTCGCGGCGGTCACCACCGAAGCCCAGCAGGCCCAGCTCGTTGGCCCGGCTGTAGCGCAGCCCGCCATTGAGCAGCAGGTTGTAGCCGAAGGCGCCGCCGAGGATGAGGCGGCTGACGGCGAGGTAGCCCTCGGTGTCTTCGTCGCGCCGGGCACCGACCAGGGAAGGGATGAGGAAATCCTTCTGCCGCTTGTACTGCAGGCCCAGGGAGACCTGCGGCAGCGTGTCGTAGATCAGATCGCCGAACAGCCGCACCTTGAGCCCCAGCACGTCCTGGCTGAGGGTGTTCTCCGGCAGCGCCAGGTCGCGGGCCAGGGTGCCGAGGTCGAAGCGCTGGCGGGCGTAGGACAGCTCCACGCGGTTGTCCCAGGATGCGGCCACCCCGGCGGCGTCGAGGCGGTAGTCGCCGGTCTCGACCCGGGTGGCGAATGCCGTGGCGCCCCACTCGCCTTTCTCGCCATAACCGGCCAGCACCGCCCAAGGGGTGATGCCGCCACCGGCGGCGCCTTCGACGCTGGTCGCGCCGCCGGTGGCCAGCAGGCGCCCGTCGTCGGCGATCGCGGCGACGGGCAGGGTCAATGCGATGAACAGGGCGAGGATCGAGTTCATGGGCAGTTCACTGCGGCGAGGGGGGAACGGAGCGGCTGGGCGATCCAGGCCTCGAAGGCGCTGGCCGACAGCGGCCGGCTGATCAGGTAGCCCTGGGCGGTGTCGCAGCGCCAGCGTTCGAGCAGGCGCAGGCTGTGGGCGTGCTCGACGCCCTCGGCGACCACCTTGAGGCCGAGGCTGTGGCTCATCTCGATGGTGGAGCGGACGATGACCGCATCCTCGCTGGTCTCGTCCAGTTCGCGGATGAAGGACTGGTCGATCTTCAACTCCTGCACCGGCATGCTTTTCAGTTGCGCGAGGGAGGAGTAGCCGGTGCCGAAATCGTCCACCGACAGGCTGATGCCCAAATCGCGCAGGCCGTTGAGCACGCGGAGCGCCTGCACGGGGTCGCCCATGACCGCGCTTTCGGTGACCTCGAAGACCACCTGCTCGGGGTGCACGCGGTAGCTGTGCAGCAGGGCCGATACCCGCTCGACCAGGTCGCGGCTCATCAGGTCCTCGGCGGAGATGTTCAACGAGACCTGCAGATCCAGCCCCCGCCCGGCCCATTCCTGGAGCTGGCGCAGCACCTCTTCGATGACCCAGGCGGTGAGCGACTGGATGCTGCCGGTGCGCTCGGCCAGCGGGATGAATTCGCCGGGCGAGACCATGCCGAACTGCCGGTGCTGCCAGCGCAGCAGCGCCTCGGCCTGGAGCACCCGGCCTTCGGCGATGTCGAGCTTGGGCTGGTAGTGCAGCAACAGCTCGCCGCGCCCGGCAGCGTGGCGCAGGTCGCGGATCAGCACCACCTGGCGCTGCTGGGCGTCGTCACGGCCCTGCTGGTAGAGCTGCAGGTGGCCGGGCGCCTGGGCGGCGTCCTGCATGGCGATGCTGGCGCGACGCAGCAGTTCGTCCGGCGTGCCGCCGTCGGCGGGGTAACAGGCGATGCCGATGCGCGAGTCGATGGCAACGTCGAGGCTGCCAACGCGCAGAGGGCGGAGCAGCAGTTGCTGGAGCTTGTCCGCCGCGGCCACCGCGCTGTCGCGGTCGGCGCCTTCGAGCAGCAGGAGGAATTCGTCGGCCACCAGGCGCGCCAGGCTGTCGCCGGGCCGCAAGGTGGCCTGCAGGCGCCGGCAGATCTGCTGCAGGGCCAGGTCGCCGCCGCCTGGCCCGCAGGCTTCGTTGACCGCGCGGAAATTGCCGATGCCCAGGTGCAGCAGCGCGGTGGGACGTTCGGCGGTGATGGCGCTGCCCAGCCGGTCGAGCGCCAGGGCGCGATTGGGCAGGCCGGTGAGCGAATCGTGCAGGGCGTTGTGGGCGAGCTGGCGCTCGCGCTCGGCGATGTCCTCGCGCATGCGGTTGATGGCGCCGGCGAGCTGCCCGAGCTCGTCGGATCGGTGCAGTTCGACGGTGCTCTGGTAGTCGCCTTCACCGATGCGCCGGGTCGCGAGGGCCAGTTGCCGCACCGGCTGCGAAACGCTGCGGGCCAGCAGCAGCGCGCCGGCGAGGGAGCCGAGCAGCGCGCAGAGGGCGATCAGCAGGATGTCCCGGTCCAGCGGCGCGAAGGCCTCCTGGGCCTGCTCCAGGGATTTGTGCAGGAGCAGCAGCACCTGGTAGTCCGCCCCGCTGGACAGCACCAGGCGGCGATCCATGTAGCGCTGCTCGCCGATGCGCAGGATGTCGCCATCGCGGGTCTTGATCTCGCTCCTGAGCGCCTCCTCGATGTCGCCCGGCAGCGTGCTGAGCCAGATGTCCGGCTTGCCCACCTGGGTCGCCACCAGGCTCATGTCCAGATGGGTCAGATCGCGCATCTCGCTGGCGAAGTCGGCGTCCAGGCGGAAGCCCATGACCACGCGGGCGATGGGGATGGGCGCGGTGACGTTGGCCTCGACCAGCAGGTAGATGTCGTCGTCGATGGGTTGCAGCAGGCCCTGCCCTCCATTGCGCTGGTGCTCCTGCATCAGTTCGGCGAGGCGCGCCGAGGAGTCGTTGCCGAGTTGCCCGGCGGTGGAGACCTGCAGCTTGCCGTCCATGCCCAGGAGCATGACCGCACCGGCGTTGATGCGTGCACCGGAATTGCCCAGGGCGGAGCGGATGGTTTCCTCGTCACCGCTGGCGACGGCCTCCTTGAAGCCGAAGTCGGCCGCCAGTACCTGCACGGCATCGTGCAGCTGGCGACTGCGCGACTCCAGCAGGCGCTCGAAGACGCGCCCGCCTATGTCCAGCTCCTCGCGCGCCTGGGCCTGTACGGCGGCGCCGGTGGCGACCTTGACGGCGAAATACAGCGCGCCGATCACCACCAGCAGCAGGAGAATGAGGACACAGGCGATGCGCGCCTGGAAGCTGTTACTGAGCCTCACCCGTGGCCCTCTTGAATGCGGCGCCGAAGCCTTTCTCCTGCGGCGCGGGAGGTTGCGCGGCCGGCGCCCCCTGCAGCGTCAGCGGGAAACGCCGCTGCAGGCCGCTGGCGGGTATCTCGATCTCTCCCACCGCGACCGGGAGCATGTTGGCGATCTGGGGGTGCCAGAGGCTGGCGACATAGCGCCCCGGCGGCAGGTCGAGGGCCAGGCGGCCGGTGTCATCGGTGACGGCGAAGAAGGGGTCGTCGGTGATGTAGACGTAGCCCAGCATCCAGTCATGGATGTTGCAGCCGAGCACCACGACGCCGGGCTTGTCGAACACCACCGGGGCCGCCGGCGTGCCCTGGTAGAGGCGCAGCTCGAAGCGCTTGGCCGGTGAGAAGGAGTAGACGTGGTGGCGGATGTTGTCGCTGTTGGGGAAGCTCACGGCGGTGCCGGTGCGCACCGCCAGTACGTAGGGGGCGAATTGCTTGTCGCGCTGGTCCATCACGCCCTTGTCGGGAAGGGGGAGGCTGCCGGTGGGGCCCTTCAGGCTGAGCACCGCATCGCCCAGCGGCTGGCCATGGCCATCGACCACCTCGGCCTGCAGGGTTGCCGCCGAGAGCGTACCGCCCAGGCAACACAAAAGACCGATCAGGCCCACCACGGGGGCCCATGGAGTGAAGCGCAGCATGTCGTCTTCCACCCTTTCAACGGCTGGCAGGGGCCGGTTCGTGCGCCATGCCCCTGGCCTGTGCGAACCAGTTGGATTGCAGATTAGCTGTCGATCGGCGGAACTTCACGCGGGGGACGGAAGCAACTGGCCATCACCTTCGCCTCAATGGCCGCTGCGCAGCCGCCGGGGGGTGAGGCCGAGGTAGCGGCGCATGGCGTTGGTCAGCGCGCTCTGGCTGGAGAAGCCGCATTCCTCGGCGATGCGCACCAGCGCCAGGTCGCTTTCGCGCAGCAGCCGGGCGGCGCGATCGAGGCGGGTCTTGAGCAGGTACTGGTGGGGACTCAGGCCCACGCTGTCCTTGAACTGGGCGTGGAAATGGCTGGGGCTGAGGCAGGCGACCTGGGCCAGCTCGGCGACGCTGATGCGCCGCGCCAGGTTCTGGCGGATGTGCGCGTCGAGGGGCTCGAGGTCGAGCCCACCGACCGGGCGCCGGGGCGAGTCGCCGAACAGGCGCAGGTGCAGGGCCCGCAGCAGCACGCCCCCCAGGGAGCGGGCGAGGATCGGATCGCTGCCGTAGCGCGCCAGCTCGGCGCCGGCGTAGCTGAGGAGGTTCTGGAAATCGGCGTCCAGCTCGGGGTAGCGCGGGGTCTCGAACAGGCGCACGAGCAGTTCGCGGTCTTCGCTGCTGGTGCCCTGCTCGTCCAGGTCGAGGATCAGCATGCGGTTCTCGCCCATGCCGGCGAACTGGTGTTCGGCATCCCCCGGCACCAGGCAGGCGCGCATGCGGCAGACCTCGCCGCCCCGGCCGTTCACCTCGAATTCGGCGCGGCCAGCCAGGGACATCACCAGTTGGTGATGACCGTGTGCGTGGGCGTGGGCCTGTTCATCGAGGCGCAGAAGGCGGGCAACTAGCATGGCGGGTCGTGGTCAGAATGTGCGCATTTTAGGCAAGTGGCCAGCCGTTGCCCAGCACCGCCCGGCAGCACGAGGGCGATCCAGGCGCTTGAAAAGCCCGCGATACAGCCCCATCTGCCTCACATGCCCCGACCACACGCCTTAAATTCCCAGCTACCAGGTGCCCAATGAGCGATCAGGACATCAACGCCGATCTGGTCGAAGAAGCGACCGCCCCGCACAGCACAGGCCTGGTCCTGCCCGGACAGACATTGCCGGACACGGTCTACATCATCCCCATCCACAACCGCCCGTTCTTCCCGGCCCAGGTGTTGCCGGTGATCGTCAACGAGGAGCCCTGGGCCGAGACCCTGGAGCTGGTGGCCAAGACCGACCACCACTGCCTGGCGCTGTTCTTCATGGAGAACCCGCCGGAGGACCCGCGCCACTTCGACCCGTCCACCCTGCCGGAACACGGCACCCTGGTGCGCGTGCACCACGCCAGCCGCGAGGGCGGCAAGCTGCAGTTCGTTGCCCAGGGCCTGTCACGGGTGCGCATCCGGGGCTGGCTCAAGCGCCATCGCCCGCCCTACCTGGTGGAGGTGGACTACCCACGCAACCCGGCGGACCAGCGCGACGAGGTGAAGGCCTACGGGATGGCGCTGATCAACGCCATCAAGGAGCTGCTGCCGCTCAACCCGCTGTACAGCGAGGAGCTGAAGAACTACCTCAACCGCTTCAGCCCCAACGACCCCTCGCCGCTCACCGACTTCGCCGCCGCGCTGACCAGTGCCCCGGCCCGGGAGCTGCAGGAAGTGCTGGACACGGTTCCGGTGCTCAAGCGCATGGAGAAGGTGCTGCCGCTGTTGCGCAAGGAAGTGGAGGTGGCGCGCCTGCAGAGCGAGCTCTCCGCCGAGGTGAACCGCAAGATCGGCCAGCACCAGCGCGAGTTCTTCCTCAAGGAGCAGTTGAAGATCATCCAGCAGGAGCTGGGCATCACCAAGGACGACCGCAGCGCCGATGCCGAGCAGTTCCAGCAGCGCCTGGCGGGCAAGGTCCTGCCGGAGCAGGCGAAGAAGCGCATAGACGAGGAGCTGAACAAACTGTCGATCCTCGAGACCGGCTCGCCGGAATATGCGGTGACACGCAACTACCTCGACTGGGCCACGAGCGTGCCCTGGGGCGTGTACGGCAAGGACAAGCTCGACCTCGGCCATGCGCGCAAGGTGCTCGATGCGCACCACGCGGGGCTCGACGACATCAAGAACCGCATCCTCGAATTCCTCGCCGTCGGCGCCTTCAAGGGCGAGATCGCCGGTTCCATCGTGCTGCTGGTGGGCCCGCCCGGCGTGGGCAAGACCAGCATTGGCAAGTCGATCGCCGAATCGCTGGGGCGCCCCTTCTACCGTTTCAGCGTCGGCGGCATGCGTGACGAGGCCGAGATCAAGGGCCACCGCCGCACCTACATCGGCGCCCTGCCCGGCAAGCTGGTGCAGGCGCTGAAGGAGGTGGAGGTGATGAACCCGGTGATCATGCTCGACGAGATCGACAAGCTCGGCGCCAGCTACCAGGGCGACCCGGCGTCGGCGTTGCTGGAGACGCTGGACCCGGAGCAGAACGTCGAATTCCTCGACCACTACCTGGACCTGCGCATGGACCTGTCCAAGGTGCTGTTCGTGTGCACGGCCAATACCCTGGACTCCATCCCCGGGCCCCTGCTGGACCGCATGGAGGTGATCCGCCTGTCCGGCTACATCACCGAGGAGAAGCACGCCATCGCCAAGCGCCACCTGTGGCCGCGCCTGCTGGAGCGCACCGGGGTGCCGAAGGAGCGCCTGTCGATCACCGACGGCGCGCTGACCGCGGTGATCGAGGGCTACGCCCGCGAGGCCGGGGTGCGCCAGCTGGAGAAGCAGCTGGGCAAGATCATCCGCAAGTCGGTGGTCAGGCTGCTGGAGGACCCGGCGACCAGGATCAAGGTCGCGCAGAAGGATCTGGAACCCTTCCTCGGCATGCCGCCGTTCCGCAAGGAGCAGCTGCTCTCGGGCACCGGCGTGATCACCGGGCTGGCCTGGACCAGCATGGGCGGCGCCACGCTGCCGATCGAGGCGACGCGCATCCATACGCTGAACCGGGGCTTCAAGCTCACCGGCCAGTTGGGCGAGGTGATGAAGGAGTCGGCCGAGATCGCCTACAGCTACATCAGCTCGAACCTGAAGAAGTTCGGTGGCGACGCCGGTTTCTTCAACCAGGCCTTCGTCCACCTCCACGTGCCGGAAGGCGCGACGCCCAAGGATGGCCCCAGCGCCGGCATCACCATGGCCAGCGCCCTGCTCTCCCTGGCCCGCGACCAGGCACCGAAGAAGGGCGTGGCCATGACCGGCGAGCTGACCCTCACCGGCCAGGTGCTGCCCATCGGCGGGGTGCGCGAGAAGGTGATCGCCGCGCGGCGGCAGAAGATCTTCGAACTGGTCATCCCGGAGGCCAACCGCGGCTCCTACGAGGAATTGCCGGACTACCTGCGCGAGGGCATGACGGTGCATTTCGCCCGGCGCTTCTCGGATGTCGCCAAGGTGCTGTTCGGCTGAGCCCTGCGGTGCCTACCCAGGGGCCGGAGCAGCGGATATGCTGCTCCGGCCCTTGAACGACGGAGCCGTCCATGAAACCTGCCCGCCTTCCCCGCCTGCTGCTGCCCGCCGCCCTGATGCTGCTGGCCGCGTGCGCCCACGAATCCACCAGCCTGGTGGTGCAGAAACAGAGCAGTTGCCCCATCGAGCTGGACAAGGGCCAGTTGCTGGTCCTGACCCTGCCGAGCAACCCCACCACGGGCTTTCGCTGGGTGGTGAAGGACGCCGCGCCAGGCGTGCTGCGCAGCCTCGGCCCTGAGGTGTACGACACGCCGGAGGAAGCCGGCCTGGTGGGCGGCGCCGGCGAATCCACCTGGCGCTTCAACGCCGCGCAGAGCGGCGAAGGCCGTCTGCTGCTGGTCTACCAGCGCCCCTGGGAAGCCGACGTGGCGCCGGAGCAGACCTTCGATTGCCAGGTCAGCGTCGACTGACCGCGCGGGCCCGCGACCTGGCGGGCCCTGCTGGCGAAACGCTCACAATCCCCATGCAGTCCACCGCCACGCCTAGGGCTCGGCGGTGATGCTGTGCTGGCCGCGCATGCCCTGGTACAGGCACAGTTGGTTGCGACCGGCGCGCTTGGCCTGGTACAGCGCGCTGTCGGCGGCGTGCAGCAGTGCATCGGCACTTTCGCCATCGGCCGGGAAGCAAGCCAGGCCCAGGGAAATGGCGATGGGCCCCAGGGGCTGGCCGCCGTAGCGGATCTGCAGGCGCGTGACCCCGAGACGGAGCGCCTCGCAGCGATCGATGGCATCTTCGAGGCTGATCTCCGGCATCACCAGGGCGAACTCCTCGCCCCCGTAGCGGCAGGCCAGGTCGCTGGAGCGCACGTGGCGCTTCATTTCGAGCGCCAGGTGGCGCAGGACCAGGTCGCCGGCTTCATGCCCGAAGGTGTCGTTGAAGCGCTTGAAGTGGTCCACATCCAGCAGCACGACGATCACCGGCGACTGCTTGCGACCGGCACGCAGCAATTCGCGGCGCAGGGTCTCGTCGAGGAAGCGGCGGTTGTGCAGGCCGGTCAGGGCGTCCATCACCGATTGCTGGCGCAGGCTCTCACGCAGGCTGAGGTTGGCCACGCCCAGGGACACCTGCTCGGCGAAGGCTTCGGCCAGCTCCAGGTCGGTGCCCCCGCCACACAGGGTCATCACCCCCAGGGGTTCGCCCTGGGCCATGAGGGGCACGCAAAGCGACCCGTTCCGGGCCAGGTGACGTTCGTGCAGGTGCGGGCAGACCAGGTCCTTGTCCACGTCCAGCACCAGGTGGCTCTGCCCGCGACGGATGGCCCAGCAGTCGTCGGGCTCGAACAGCTCGACGCTGCCGGCCTCCCAGCCGCCCCAGCGGCCGGCTTCTTCGAGTACGTCCCGCGAGGGATGGTAGAGGTGCAGGCAACCATCGCTCTGCGGGAACAGCTGGCCGGCGAAGCGGCTGATGATGCCGAAGCACTCGTCGAACTCGTTCACCGAATGCAGGGCACCAGCCATGCGGCTCAACAACGAGATCTGGTGGTTGCGCAGTTCCACGCGCTGCATGCCCAGGCTCAGCTGCTCGCTGAGCAGGTTCTGGGCCAGACGGGCCTCGCGGCCCTCGCGCAGCAGGCGGAAGGTGAAATGGAAGAGCAGCGCGATCACCAGCAGGTCCAGCAGGGTGATCAGCCCCAGCATCGCCATCCCGGCCCAGCCACGCCAGTCGATCTCCTGCTTGGCCAGCAGCACGCGCTGCTCGACCACCCCCTGCATCTCGCCGAGGCGCAGGCGGATCGCATCCATCAGTTGCTTGCCCTTGCCGGTGCCGACCAGCTCGCTGGCGGCGGCCAGCCCGTCGCTCCGGCGCAGCTCGATGACCCGGGCGAAGAACGCGCGCTGCTCGGCGATCAGGCTGGCGAGCAGCTGCAGGTCGTCGAACAGTTCGTCGCCGGCCAGGGTGACGCGGAAGCGCGCCATGTCCTTGTCGACATCGCCGTAGCCCTGGTAGAGCGGGGTCAGGTAGTCGTCGCGGCCGGTCAGGGCGAATCCGCGCTGGCCGGTTTCTCCGTCCTTGAGGGAGGACAGCAGGTCGGTCAGCTCGCGCGCGGTGTGTTCATGCCGCTCCAGCTGGCGCTCGGCGCTGCCGACCCAGCGGGTGGTGGCCAGCGGCAGCACGATATTGAGTGCCAGCATGCCGATCGCCAGCAGGAATCCGGCCTGCAGACGAGTCACCGTCTTCATCACATCGTTGTCCTCGTAGCGGGGTGCGTTTTCAGTCTAGCGGCGCAATCGGCGACTGCACCTGGCGTTTTGCGCCTGGAGCCCGATCGCGTCGATGCGCAGACTGGCGCAGGGCCATGAAGCCCGCCGGGCCGCCGCACGGCGCCCTCCCCCCCCCAGCACGAGGAGCTCTCCATGCCGTGGTTGTTGATCGGGCTGGCCGGTGCGCTGGCCTACCTGTATGGAGATGCCAACAACCTGTCGACCCTGTGCCTGCTGACCAAGCCGGTGCCCATCCTCGCCCTCCTCGCCTGGCTGTCGCGCAGCGCCCCACCCGGCCACTATCGACGCTGGGTGGTGCTGGGCCTGCTGCTGTGCCTGGCCGGCGACATGCTCCTGCAGGGGTCGCCGGACTTCTTCGTCTTCGGCCTGGCGGCCTTCCTGCTCGGCCACCTGGCCTATATCGGCGCCTACCTGTCCGATACCCGGCGCCTGGCGCCCCTGGCACTGCTGGCGGCGGCCCTGTTCGGCATCGGCATGTTCGCGGTGCTGGCCCGGGGCGGCCTCGGCGGCCTGCTGGTGCCGGTGGCGCTCTATGCCCTGACCATCAGCGCGATGCTCTGGCGCGCCCTGGCCCGCCTGGGCACCAGCGAGCCGGGGCGGCGTTCGGTGCGGGTCGCGGCGGCGGGGGCGCTGTGCTTCGTGGTCTCGGACAGCCTGCTGGGAATCAACCGCTTCGTGGCGCCCTTCGAGGCGGCCGGGCTGGCCATCATGCTCACCTACTGGCTGGGGCAGCTGGGCATCGTCGCCTCGGCGGTGCTGCACGGGCGACGCTGATTTTCGACCGATCGGCACGCCGGGATTCTGGCCGGGCGCGGTCTTGGCTAGAATGCCGGCCTTTCCACCAGCTGGTACCGGCCCCGTGAAGCACAACCCCGACCGCATCTACGCCACGCCTCAGGCACAAGTCACCGACTTCGCGTTCAACGAGGACGTGGTCAAGGTGTTCCCGGACATGATCAAGCGCTCGGTGCCGGGCTACCCGACCATCGTCGAGAACATCGGCGTGCTGGCCGCCCGCTTCGCGCAACCCAATACCCGCCTGTACGACCTCGGCGCCTCCCTCGGCGCGGTGACCCAGGCCCTGCGTCGCCATGTGCGCAGCGAAGGCTGCCGGGTGCTGGCCGTGGACAACTCCGCGGCGATGGTCGAGCGCTGCCGCGAATACCTGCATGCCCAGGACTCGATGTACCAGGAGCTGCTGCCGGTGGAAGTCCTGGAGGCCGACATCCTCGCTCTGGACTTCGAGCCCGCATCCCTGGTGGCGATGAACTTCACCCTGCAGTTCGTCGCCCGCGAGGAGCGCCAGGCGCTGCTGGCGCGCATCCGCCAGGCGCTGCTGCCGGGCGGCGCGCTGATCCTCTCGGAGAAGCTGCGCTTCAACGACGCGGCGGAGCACGAGTTGCTCACCGACCTGCACATCGACTTCAAGCGCGCCAACGGCTACAGCGAGCTGGAAATCGCCCAGAAACGCAGCGCCCTGGAGAACGTGATGCGCCCGGACAGCCTGGAGGAGCACCGCGAACGCCTGCTGGCGGCCGGCTTCTCCCGCGTGGTGCCCTGGTTCCAGTGCCTCAACTTCGCCTCGCTGATCGCCCTGCCATGATCCGTACGCTCGATCTCGATGCCCTGCAGCAGACGCTGATGGGCAGCCCGCTGCAGGACTGGGCCGCCGGCCTGCCCGCCCAGCTCGACGCCAAGCTGGCCGTCGGCCACGGTGACCTGGCGCGCTGGGGCGCGGCGGTGGAGGCCCTGCCCGCGCTGGCCCCGACCAGCGTGGAGCTGGCCCGGCGCTTCGCCCTCGACGGCCCCTGCGACGACGCCACCCGCGCCACGCTGAAGGCGGCCCTGCAGGGGCTGATCCCCTGGCGCAAGGGGCCCTTCGAGCTGTTCGGCGTGCACGTCGACACCGAATGGCGCTCGGACTGGAAATGGACACGGGTCTCGCCGCACCTCGACCTGCGCGGCAAGCGGGTGCTGGATGTGGGCTGCGGCAACGGCTACTACCAGTGGCGCATGCTCGGCGCCGGCGCCGAGAGCGTGGTGGGTATCGACCCCAACTGGCTGTTCTTCTGCCAGTTCCTGGCGATGAAGCGCTTCCTGCCGGACCTGCCAGCCTGGCACCTGCCCCTGGCCCTGGAAGAGCTGCCGGCCAGGCTGGAGGGCTTCGACACGGTGTTCTCCATGGGCGTGCTCTATCACCGCCGCTCGCCCATCGACCACCTGTTCGACCTCAAGGACTGCCTGGTGCGTGGCGGCGAGCTGGTGCTGGAAACCCTGGTGGTGGAAGGCGACGCCCAGCAGGTGCTGGTGCCCGAGGACCGCTATGCGCAGATGCGCAACGTGTGGTTCCTGCCATCGGTGCCGGCGCTGGAACTGTGGCTGCGCCGTGCAGGCTTCGTCGATGTGCGCTGCGTGGACGTCAGCGTCACCAGCGTCGACGAGCAGCGCAGCACCGAGTGGATGCGCTTCCAGTCGCTGCCCGAGTTCCTCGACCCCGCCGACCACAGCCGCACGATCGAGGGGCTCCCTGCCCCGGCACGGGCGGTGGTGGTGGCACGCAAGCCTTAAAGCAGCTGGAAGCTGGAAGAGCCTGGGGGATCGGTGGAGATCGTCAACCCCCGGGCCTATCTGCTTTCACAGCCTGGGCGTAGGGTGGACCCCGCTTCACCGGTCCACCCTTTCGGAGTCATATCGAACCGCGACCGCGCGGGTTTCGCTACGCTCGCGGAACGCCGCCCGACCCACCCTACACGGCACTTCAAGCTTCAAGCTCGTGACGCTTGCGCCGACTGGATCAGCTGTTTCATCTCCACCACCGCCTGCTTGAAGCCGACAAACAGCGCGTGGGCCACCAGGGCGTGACCGATATTCAGCTCATTGATGCCGGGTATGGCGGCCACCGGCTCGACGTTGTGGTAGTGCAGGCCATGGCCGGCATTGACCACCAGGCCCAGCTTCAGGCCCAGGGCCACGCCTTCACGGATGCGCTGCAGCTCACGGGCAGCCTCCTCCGGGGTGTGGGCGTCGGCATAGCGGCCGGTGTGCAGCTCGATGGCCGGGGCACCGACGCGATGGGACGCTTCGATCTGCACCGGGTCGGCGTCGATGAACAGGGAGACTTCGCTGCCCAGGCGGGCCAGGCGCTCGACCGCGGCCTTGATCCGCGCTTCCTGGCCGGCAACGTCGAGGCCGCCTTCGGTGGTCAGTTCCTGGCGGGTTTCCGGCACCAGGCAGACGTGCTCGGGGCGGATTTCCTCGGCGAAGGCGAGCATTTCCTCGGTCACGCCCATCTCGAAGTTCATGCGGGTCTGCATGACCTCCTTGAGTACGCGCACGTCGCGCTCCTGGATGTGTCGGCGATCCTCGCGCAGGTGCACGGTGATGCCGTCGGCGCCTGCCTCCTCGGCATCCAGGGCGGCCTTCACCGGGTCCGGATAGCGGGTGCCGCGGGCCTGGCGCAGGGTGGCGACGTGGTCGATGTTGACGCCGAGCAGAACACGGTTGGCTTCAGTCACGGGTAGGTTCCTTGATCGTCATGAAGAGTTCGCGGCTGGCCAGCGGCCGTCCGCCGAGATGGGGCGCCAGGGCCTGGCGCATCAGGCGCTTGGCCGCAGCGAGGGCACCGGGGGCACTCCAGTCGGCCTCGGCCAGGGCCAGCAGCTCGGCGCCCTGGAACAGGCCGGGCTGCAACTGACCGACGGGCTCCAGGCCGGCGTCGGGCAGCAGGCGGTAGATACCGCTGGCGACGATGGGCGCGCCGCTGAGGTCGAGGTCCAGCGCGAAACCATAGCCCAGCTCGTCCAGCAGGCGCCATTCGAAGGCGCGCAGCAGCGGCTCCAGCGGTCGGCCGGCGGCCAGGGCCTGGAGGGTCGCGGCATAGTGGTCGAACAGCGCGGGGTGCGGCGCTTCGGCCGGCAGCAGGCGGATGGTCAGCTCATTGAGGTAGAGCCCGCTGAAGAGGGCCTCGCCGGTGAGGAAGTGGGGGATGCCGGCGCCTTCCAGGCGCCCCACGTTCTTCAGGTCGCCGCGGCCGCGGAATTCGACCTCAAGCGGCACGAAGGGCCGGGCCAGGGTACCGGCCTTGCCCCGCGCACCCCGCAGGACGGCGCGCAGGCGACCTTCCGGGGTGAGGAAATCCACCAGTGCGCTGCTTTCGCGGTAGGCCCTGCTATGCAGCACGAAGGCCGGTTGCGCACTGGTCTGCATCGGTTACTGGTCGTTGTAGCCCAGGGAACGCAGGGCACGCTCGTCGTCCGACCAGCCGCCCTTCACCTTGACCCAGAGGTTGAGCATGACCTTGGAGTCGAACAGCACCTCCATGTCCTTGCGCGCCTCCTGGCCGATGCGTTTGATGCGCTCGCCACCGTCGCCGATGATGATTTTCTTCTGGCCGTCGCGCTCCACCAGGATCAGCGCGTGGATATGGAGGATGCGACCTTCCTGCTTGAACTCCTCGATCTCGACGGTGATCTGGTAGGGCAGTTCGGCACCCAGCTGGCGCATGATCTTCTCGCGCACCAGTTCGGCGGCGAGGAAGCGGCTGCTGCGGTCGGTGATCTGGTCCTCGGGGAAGAAGTGCTCGCCCTCGGGCAGGCGCTCGGCGACCAGGCGCTCGAGGGTGTCGAGGTTGTGCCCCTGCTGGGCGGAGATGGGCACCACCTCGGCGTTGGGCAGTTGCTCCTGGAGCCAGGCCAGGTGCGGCATCAGGTCGGCCTTGTCGTCCAGGCGGTCGGTTTTGTTGATGGCCAGGATCACCGGGCCCTGGACGTACTGGACGCGCTCGAGCACCAGTTGGTCCTCGTCGGTCCAGCGGTTGCGGTCCACTACGAAGATCACCACGTCGACGTCCTTGAGGGCGGCCGAGGCGGTCTTGTTCATGTAGCGGTTGAGCGCTTTCTCGTTGTTCTTGTGCAGGCCGGGGGTGTCGACGTAGACGGCCTGGACCTCGCCCTCGGTCTTGATGCCGAGCATGTTGTGTCGGGTGGTCTGGGGCTTGCGCGAGGTGATCGCGAGCTTCTGCCCGAGGATGTGGTTGAGCAGCGTGGACTTGCCAACGTTGGGACGCCCGACGATAGCCACGTAGCCGCAGCGCGGGTTGTTCGATTCAGTCATGGCCGTTCTCCACGCCCAGGGCCACCAGTGCTGCCGCCGCCGCCACCTGTTCGGCGATACGTCGGCTGGCACCCTGGCCTCGGGTCTTGTCATTCAGCAGGGCGACTTCGCACTCGACGAAGAAGGTGCGGCAATGGGGCTCGCCCTGGATATCCACCACTTCATAGCGGGGCAGCTCGCAGGCCCGCGACTGGAGGAATTCCTGCAGGCGGGTCTTGGGGTCCTTGTTGGTATCGACCAGGGTCAGGCCTTCCAACTCGTTGTGCAGCCAGGCCAGCACGCGCTCACGCGCGCAATCCATGCCGGCATCTAGGTAGATGGCCCCGATCAGCGCTTCCAGCGCATCGGCGAGGATGGACTCGCGGCGGAAACCACCGCTCTTCAGCTCGCCGGAGCCCAGGCGCAGGTATTCGCCCAACTCGAAGCCCCGGGCCAGCAGTGCCAGGGTCTCGCCCTTGACCAGGCGGGCGCGCAGGCGCGAGAGCTGGCCTTCGCGCGCCTGGGGAAAGCGCTCGTAGAGCGCCTCGCCGGCGACGAAGTTGAGGATGGCATCACCGAGGAACTCCAGGCGCTCGTTGTTGCGCCCGGCGAAGCTGCGATGGGTCAGGGCCAGGGTCATCAGACCCTGGTCCTGGAAGGTGTAGCCGAGCTGACGCTCGAGACGGCTGAGGGATACGCTCACGGGACTCGCACACGGAATTCTTTGTCGAAATGCACCACCAGGTCGAGGTTCTCGATCAGCGGCTCGCGTTTTTCGTATTTCAGCGTGGCATAGAAGTCGTTGTTCTCGACCTTGACCTGCAGGGCCTTCTCCAGGTCGATGTCACGGATGCTGTTGACCATCATGCCCTTGCGCACGTAGTCCAGGAAATCGCGCGGCGTGGAGATGGCCTGGCCTTTTTCGTTCTCCACGGACTTGATGAGCTTCTCGAGCGCGTAATAGTCCATGTAATGCGGTATGACCTTGAAAGCAGTGCTGGCCAGGAACGCCACGATGGCCAGGACAACCAGCCAGCCCAGTATCGACAAGCCCCTCTGCGAATGCGCAAACGTCATGATGACCTCAATGTCGGTGTTGTTATGCGGGCCGGCTGGCCCGTTGCAAGACTATATATAGCGGGCGGCGCTGCGTTGAACAGCGCCGCAAAAGCGAAAGTCGGCTGGCCTCAGTGAATGAGGCCTACGCGGGAGAAGTTGGGCAGGTTGTTCATCTTCGGGTCCGGCCAGCTCATCCACACGGCGAAGGCCTTGCCGACGATGTTGCGGTCCGGAACCATGCCGAGCAGGTCCTTGGGAATGTTGGGGTCGTTCCAATAGCGACTGTCGTTCGAGTTGTCGCGGTTGTCGCCCATCATGAAGTAATGCCCTTGCGGCACCACCCACTCCTTGCCCGGCTCCATGCGATAGCGCTTCATTTCCTTGCGGATCAGGTGCTCGGCCTCGCCCAGCTTCTCCTCGTACAGGCGGGAGCTGCCCAGGGTGCCGGGCTCGTCGCCGACCAGTTTCTCGGCCACCTGCTCGCCATTGACGGTCAGGCGCTTGTCGCTGCTGTAGGCGATGCGGTCGCCCGGCAGGCCGACCACGCGCTTGATGTAGTTGATGTTCGGATCGCTGGGATAGCGGAACACCATGACATCACCACGCTGCGGGTCGCCGACTTCGATCACCTTGGTGTCCACCACCGGCAGGCGTATGCCGTAGGCGAACTTGTTGACCAGGATGAAATCCCCCACCTCCAGGGTCGGCTTCATCGACCCGGACGGAATCTGGAAAGGCTCGACCAGGAACGACCGCAGCACCAGCACGATGGCCAGCACCGGGAAGAAGGACTTGCCGTATTCCACCAGCAAGGGCTCCTTGTCGAGCTTTTCCATCACCTCCGGGTCGGGCTCGCTGACTTGCCCCTGGTAGGCGGCAATCGCGGAGCGCCGGCGCGGAGCCAGCAGAACCAGATCGATGAGAGCGAGCACGCCGCAGACAGCCACGGCGAGAACCAACAGAAGCGGGAAATTGATCGACATAGACCCTAGCTATCCACTTTGAGCACTGCGAGGAAGGCTTCCTGTGGAATCTCCACACTGCCGACCTGCTTCATCCTTTTCTTACCGGCCTTCTGCTTTTCCAGCAGCTTTTTCTTACGGCTCACGTCGCCGCCGTAGCATTTGGCCAGAACGTTCTTCCTGAGCGCCTTGACGGTAGTACGCGCGACGATCTGACCACCGATCGCCGCCTGGATCGCCACGTCGAACATCTGCCGTGGGATCAGCTCCTTCATCTTCTCGGTCAGCGCGCGGCCTTTGTAGTGGGCCTGATCGCGGTGCACGATGAGCGCCAGGGCATCGACCTTCTCACCGTTGATCAACACGTCCAGCTTGACCAGGTTGGCCGACTGGAAACGGTCGAAGCTGTAGTCCAGGGACGCATAGCCGCGGCTCACGGACTTCAGGCGGTCGAAGAAATCGAGTACCACTTCGTTCATCGGCAGGTCGTAGCAAACCTGAACCTGGCTGCTGAGGAATTGCATGTCGCGCTGCACGCCACGCTTCTCGATGCACAGGGTGATGACGTTGCCCAGGTGTTCCTGGGGCACGAGGATGTTGGCACGCACGATGGGCTCGCGCATGTCCTCGATGAACGACAGGTCGGGCAGCTTGGACGGGTTGTCGACGTAGATCGTCTCGCCGTTCTTCTGCACCACTTCGAAGATAACGGTGGGCGCGGTGGTGATCAGGTCCAGGTCGTACTCGCGCTCCAGGCGCTCCTGGATGATCTCCATGTGCAGCATGCCGAGGAAGCCGATGCGGAAGCCGAAGCCCAGGGCCTCGGAGCTTTCCGGCTCGTACTGCAGGGCGGCATCGTTCAGGGTCAGCTTCTGCAGCGCTTCGCGGAAGTCCTCGAAGTCGTCGGAGCTAACCGGGAACAGGCCGGCGTAGACCTGCGGCTTGATGCGCTGGAAGCCCGGCAGCACATCGACATCCGGGGTGTTGGACAGGGTCAGGGTGTCGCCCACGGGGGCACCGAGGATGTCCTTGATGCCGGCGATGATGAAGCCCACTTCACCGGCCTTGAGGTCGGCCATCTCGGTGTGCTTGGGGGTGAAGACGCCGACGCTGTCCACCTGGTGGATCTTGCCGGTGGATTTCACCAGGATCTTGTCGCCCTTCTTCACCCGGCCGTGCTTGACGCGGACCAGGGAGACCACGCCCAGGTAGTTGTCGAACCAGGAGTCGATGATCAGCGCCTGCAGCGGCGCGTCGATCTCGCCTTCGGGCGGCGGGATGACCTTGACCAGTTGCTCGAGCACGTCGATCACGCCCATGCCGCTCTTGGCGCTGCACGGCACCGCGTCGGTGGCGTCGATGCCGATGATGTGCTCGATCTCTTCCTTGACCCGCTCGGGCTCGGCCTGGGGCAGGTCCATCTTGTTCAGGACCGGCATCACTTCCAGGCCCTGCTCGATGGCGGTGTAGCAGTTGGCGACCGATTGCGCCTCGACACCCTGGCCGGCATCCACCACCAGCAGCGCGCCTTCGCAGGCGGCCAGCGAGCGGCTGACTTCATAGGTGAAGTCGACGTGGCCGGGGGTATCGATGAAGTTCAGTTGGTAGGTCTTACCATCCTGCGACTTGTAGTGCAGGGTCACGCTGTGGGCCTTGATGGTGATGCCGCGCTCGCGCTCCAGGTCCATGGAGTCCAGCACCTGGGCCTCCATCTCGCGATCGGACAGGCCGCCGCACATCTGGATGAAGCGGTCGGCCAGGGTCGACTTGCCATGGTCGATGTGGGCGATGATCGAAAAATTGCGGATATGACTCAGGTCACTCACGGGGTCGACACTCGAAAAAAGCCGCAAGCCGGTTGCTTGCCGAAAAATAGCCGGGGAGTTTACCTGATCGGCAGCGCGGGCGTCACGTCCGCATGGCGGAGCGCAGACATGAAAAAGGGCGACCCGGGTCGCCCTTTTTCAGTGCATCGGATTACTCCGAAAGCTTGAAGGTGATGAAGCTGGCACGGCCCTGGCGCAGCACGCGCATGGACACCGAGCGATTCTTCGGCAGTTCCTTGGCCACCTTGGCGAAGGTCTGCACCGAGTCGATGGACTGGTTGTTCAGGTGGCTGATCACGTCACCCGGACGCAGGCCCATCAGGGCGGCGGGACCGTCCTGAACTTCCCTGATCACCACACCGCCCTTGATGTCGAGGCTCTTCTTCTGCTCGGCGGACAGTTCGGCGACCAGCACGCCCAGGCGGTTGCTGCTGCGCTCGGCACCTTGCGGCGCGCCAGTGGAGGTCACTTCCTCGCCATCTTCGGGCAGGGAACCGATGGTCAGCGCCAGTTTCTTGCGCGAACCCTCGCGGACCACGTCGAGGTCGATCTTGCTACCCGGCTTGAGGGCACCGACCAGATGCGGCAGGTCGGCGGACATGACGATCGGCTGGCCGTTCATGCTGAGGATGACGTCGCCGACCTGGAGGCCGCCCTTGGCGGCGGGACCGTCGTCGAGCACCTGGGCCACCAGGGCACCGGCGGGCTTGTCCAGGCCGAAGGATTCGGCCAGGTCCTTGTTCACTTCCTGAATCACCACGCCGAGCCAGCCGCGGCTGACCTTGCCCTCGGCCTTGAGCTGGTCGGCGACGCTCATGGCAACGTCGATCGGGATGGCGAAGGACAGCCCCATGAAGCCGCCGGAGCGGGTGAAGATCTGCGAGTTGATGCCCACGACCTCGCCGTCCAGGTTGAACAGCGGGCCACCGGAGTTACCCGGGTTGATGGCCACGTCGGTCTGGATGAAGGGCACGTAGTTCTCGTTCGGCAGGCTGCGCCCCTTGGCGCTGACGATACCGGCGGTCACCGAGTGGTCGAAGCCGAAGGGGGAGCCGATGGCCAGCACCCAGCTGCCGACCTTCAGGGCGTCGGACTTGCCGAGCTTGACGATGGGCAGGTCCTTGCCTTCGACCTTGAGCAGGGCCACGTCGGTGCGCGCGTCGGCACCGATCAGCTTGGCTTCGAGCTCACTGCGGTCGGACAGGCGCACGATGATCTCGTCGGCGTCGGCCACCACATGGTTGTTGGTCAGGACGTAACCGTCCTTGGAAATGATGAAACCCGAGCCCAGGGACTGCGCCTCGCGCTGGCGACCACCGCCCGGGTTACGCGGCATCTGCGGCATGCTGCGCTCGAAGAACTCGCGAAGCATGGGCGGCAGGCCTTCCAGGTCGGGCATGGCCTGGTTGCCGGCAACGGCGCGATCCGGAAGCTTCTGCCGCGTACTGATGTTGACGACCGCCGGAGAGGCCTCCTCCACCAGCGGGGTGAAGTCGGGCAGCTCTGCCCGGGCGACAAGGGTTTGACCGAGCAGCAGCAGGGCCGCGACCGCGGACATGCAGGATTTCATGCTTAGCATCGACATACAGCTCCCGTCATGAAACGAGGAATGTGAACCCGTGACGAGCCGAACGGCCCGGCGGGCAAACGCAATTCGGGCCGGGGAAATCCCCCAGCCCGATACACCATAACCAAGAATTCGCTTGCGGGGACCAACGCCGAGGAGCGCTCAGACCATGAACCCAGACGGGCTCGCATGGACATGGCCGCTCCGCCCCGGCGTCGCTCAATTCACTGGGCCGCCTGGGGGGCTGCGGTTCCGGCCGTACGCATAGACAACGCGATACGCTCCGCAGTTCCCACGGGGATTTCGCCCACCACCGTCACCATCACGTCACCTTCGCTGGTGCCGAGCCGACGGGATACGGCAACGGTCGGACCAAGCTCGACCCGCACATCTTCCACGGACGCACCGTGCAGGGGCTCGAGGAAGACCGAGAAGCGCGCCAGGCCATCGCCATAGAGCAGGCAAGCGACCGGATCCGACGACACCGGGCTACGACGCTGGACAGCACTGGTGAGGGCGAACCCTTCCGGCAGCCAATCGGAGCGCCAGCTGTTGGCCAGGGCCTTCGGCGCCTCGGCGTAGCGCACGGGCTCACAGCCCTGCCCCGCCTGAAGCTGGCTGTCGCTGGGTGCTTGCGTGGTGTCGATCTGGGTGAACTGGAAACGCTCGAGCAACATGCCCTTCTCGTTGAGCATCAACGACTTGAGCGGCAGGCCGGTCTCCCGGTCCAAATGCAATTCGAAGCCGTACCGATGCTGGTCGCGCGGGTTGAGGGAAAGCACCACGGCCTGGCGCCCCGCCACCCGCGACTCACCCACCAGGCTCAGGTCATAGGACTTTGCCACCTGGGCGACGTCGAGATCGCGGGCCGGCCAGACCTGGCCATCGACCATCTGGTCGGAAAGCGCCCCACTCACACACTCGGTACGTCCATCCACACGGAGGATTTCCTGGGCGGGCCCATCGAGTTGCTGCAGCCTCTCACGCACCTTGCCGGCATCGACGCGATGCCAGACCTGGTGAGTGGAGAAACTGCCGCTTCGCTCATAGACGAAGGTGCCCTGGAAATTCTGCCGCTGCTCGGCGTCAGCGAGACGCTTCAGCCAGTCCTGTGCATCGGCGGCGTGGGCGGCCTGAGCCAGCCAACCACCGCCGAGCAACACGAAGAGTGGAAATGCGCGCATGTTTCTCCTTAGCGGCTTTCCAGGCTGGCGGCGCGCGCATAAGGCAGCGCACTGTCAGACCCACTCATGGCGGCCTGCTGGGCATGCTGGCGCAGATAGGCCGGCAGGCGCTGATCGTGCCAACCCGAGGTCGCTTGCGCGGCACCGGACAGCGGCGGACGCACGCCTTGGGAGTCAGTGCTGTAACCGGCAAGAACGGTGTCCTTGCTGGCTTGCGGCGCACTGATCACCGGCTGCGGAGCGCTTTGCTGGGCCAACTGCTGAGCACCCACCTCGTCCTGGTTATACATGCGCACACCAGCGAGCACGGCCAGCGTCACCGAAGCGGCAACCGCCAGGCGCCCAAGGCTGCGCCAAGGACCACGAGCGGCCTGTGCCGGCACCGCCTCATCAGCCAACGCGGCGGAAACCGCAGCAGCGATGTCGAGGCGCGGCTCGATCAGTTCCTTGTGCATGACGGCACGCGCTATCTGGTAGCGAGACCAGGTGGAACGGAGCTCCTCATCGCCGCTGGACGCGAGCACACGTCGCAACTCCAGTTCATCCGCTTCGTTATCCATTACCGCGGACAGCGATTCCTGCAGGGCTTCACGACTCATGGCGATTCCTCTCTTAGCTGTCGCCGCTGTCTCAGGATTCCTGCAACAGAGGTTGCAGGGCTTTATCGATAGCTTCTCGCGCCCTGAAAATACGCGAGCGAACCGTACCAACCGGGCATTGCATGACGCTGGCAATGTCCTCGTAACTCAGACCATCGAATTCACGTAAAGTCAGCGCAGTACGCAAATCTTCCGGCAGTTGCTGGATGGTCCGATGGACGGTGCCTTCGATCTCATCCCGCAGCAATGCACGTTCCGGTGATTCGTTGTCCTTGAGGGCATGGTCGCCATCGTAGAACTCCGCATCCTCGGCACTCACATCGCTATCCGGCGGGCGCCGACCGCGCGCCACCAGATGATTCTTCGCCGTGTTGATGGCGATGCGGTACAGCCATGTATAGAAAGCACTGTCACCGCGAAAATTCCCGAGTGCGCGATAGGCCTTGATGAAGGCCTCCTGAGCAACATCCTGAGCTTCCTGGGCGTCGTGGACGAATCGCACGATCAAACCCAGAATCTTGTGCTGATACTTCAGCACCAGAAGATCGAAAGCTCGTTTGTCGCCTCGCTGCACCCGTTCGACCAGTTGCTGATCCTGTTCCTGGGTTAGCATGGACACTCCTCGTTGGAGCTCGAGGGGCACTGCGCCAGCCACTGGATCGGCTTGCCAAAATAGACTCGGGCGTTGCGCAAAAGTTCTCCCCTCCAAGCAAGCTTCCTACAAGACTGTTTCCGTCTTGCACGGAATCGCGCAGCAGAGCACTGGCCACTGCTGCGCGGATAATTTTTCGCCTGATTTGCCGCTGCCAGGAACGCAGGAAACGCTCCGCGGCACAACTCAGCAAGCACGTCACCTCATGTGCGACGGATGTAAGAAACCAGGGGGACTAAGAAAGTTCCCGGGATTCTCTGCCGGACATAAGCCCGCTATTGTGCCGCCCACCCCCTCTATATACTAGTGGCCGCATTTACGCGGGATCCCGACATGAGCCAACACTTTCAGCACGACGTCCTGGTGATCGGCAGCGGTGCCGCCGGCCTCACCCTGGCGCTGACGTTGCCCGAGCACCTGCGCATCGCGGTATTGAGTAAAGGTGACCTTTCCAACGGGTCAACCTACTGGGCACAAGGGGGTGTGGCGGCGGTCCTGGACGACACCGACACCGTCGATTCCCATGTCCAGGACACCCTCGTCGCTGGCGCCGGCCTGTGCCGGGAAGACGCCGTGCGCTTCACCGTCGAGAACAGCCGCCAGGCGATCCAGTGGCTGATCGACCAGGGCGTGCCCTTCACCCGTGAGGACGAAAACGCCCGCGAAGACGGTGGCTTCGAATTCCACCTGACCCGCGAGGGCGGCCACAGCCATCGACGCATCATCCATGCCGCCGACGCCACTGGCGCCGCCATCTTCAACACCCTGCTGGAACAGGCCCGCCGGCGCCCGAACATCGAACTGCTGGAACAACGCGTCGCCGTCGACCTGATCACCGAGCGCAAGCTCGGCCTCGAGGGGCATCGCTGCCTCGGCGCCTACGTGCTCAACCGCGCCAGTGGCGAAGTCGACACCTACGGCGCCCGCTTCACCGCCCTCGCCTCCGGCGGCGCGGCCAAGGTCTACCTCTATACCAGCAACCCCGACGGCGCCTGTGGCGACGGCATCGCCATGGCCTGGCGCGCCGGCTGCCGGGTGGGCAACTTGGAGTTCAACCAGTTCCACCCCACCTGCCTCTACCACCCGCAAGCCAAGAGCTTCCTCATCACCGAAGCGGTGCGTGGCGAGGGCGGCCTGCTCAAGCTGCCCAACGGTGAACGCTTCATGCAGCGCTTCGACCCCCGTGCCGAACTGGCCCCGCGCGACATCGTCGCCCGCGCCATCGACCACGAGATGAAGCGCCTGGGCATCGACTGCGTCTACCTGGACATCAGCCACAAGCCGGCCGAGTTCGTCAAAAGCCACTTCCCGACCGTCTACGAGCGCTGCCTGGACTTCGGCATCGACATCACCCGCCAGCCGATCCCCGTGGTCCCCGCAGCCCACTACACCTGCGGCGGCGTGGTGGTCGACCGCGATGGCCACACCGACATCCCCGGCCTCTACGCCATCGGCGAGACCAGCTTCACCGGCCTGCACGGCGCCAACCGCATGGCCAGCAACTCGCTGCTGGAATGCTTCGTCTACGCCCGCGCCGCCGCCCACGACATGCTCGCCCAGCTCGACACCATCCCCCTGCCCGCCCGCCTCCCGGCCTGGGACGCCAGCCAGGTCACCGACTCGGACGAGGACGTGATCATCGCGCACAACTGGGACGAACTGCGGCGATTCATGTGGGACTACGTCGGCATCGTGCGCACCAACAAGCGCCTGCAGCGCGCCCAGCACCGGGTGCGCCTGCTGCTCAGCGAGATCGACGAGTTCTATTCCAACTACAAGGTCAGCCGCGACCTGATCGAGCTGCGCAACCTGGCCCAGGTCGCCGAACTGATGATCGAGTCGGCCATGCAACGCCGCGAAAGCCGCGGCCTGCACTACACGCTCGATTATCCCGACCAGCTGCCCGAAGCCCGCGACACTATCCTGGCGCCACCCATCTATGGCGATTGAAGCGCAGGTGCACGCGCAGGCGCCTGTGGCTCCGCGCATCCAGTGAATCCGCGGGGATGCACAGGCCCCGCGTCATGATCGCGCCCTCGGGGCGATAGACCAGCAGCACCGCCATGGGCAGCGCCAGGCTGTCCGGGCTCAGGCGCACGGCGCACCATTGCCCGTCGTGGCGCCGCAGACGCCAGCCGTCGGCGTCCAGGCGCAAACCACGGATGGATGAGGCAGACGCCAGCAGCACCTGGCGCGGCAAGGTCCAGGCCGCATGAGCCAGGCAGGCAAAGAGGCAAGCCAGCTGCACCCACCGGGGCAGCTCGGCACAGGCCACGGCGACCAACGCCAGGGACAACAGCGACAGGTAGAGCACCAGCAGGCGCCGCGAAGGGCGCCAGTGGCATTCGAAGGCGCTACTTGGGCTGGACACGGTCCAGGATCATTTTCACCATGTACCGCAGGTCGGAATCTTCCGGCTCACCGCGCTGCATGAACCAGCCGAACATGTCCTGGTCCTCGCATTCGAGCAGCTTGCGGAAGCGCGCCTGGTCCGTCTCATCGAGGCTCGGGTACACCTCCCGGACGAAAGGTACCAGCAGCACATCGAGCTCCAGCATGCCGCGGCGGCTGTGCCAGAAGAGTCGGTTCAGTTCAGTTGCGTCGGCCATCAGAGCGCCTCCAGGGAAGAGGCCGGCATTATAACGACCCGAGCCGCATGCGGCACCCGCTGACAACCGGCATGGCGGGCTCTATCATGACGCCCCAGACCCCAATTCCTGCGATCACCGATGGCCGACTCAGCATTCTTCTGCCCGCTCACCCACGAAGGCCTGCTCGCCGTACGTGGCGTGGACGCCGCCAAGTTCCTCCAGGGCCAGGTCACCTGCAACCTCGCCTACCTGGACGAGCGCACCACCAGCCTCGGCGCCCGCTGCACCCCCAAGGGCCGCATGGTCTCCAGCTTCCGCATCCTCGCCGAAGGCGACGGCTTCCTGCTGGCGCTCGATGCCCAATTGCTGGAAGCGCAACTGGCCGACCTGAAGAAATACGCCGTGTTCTCCAAGTCTACCCTCGGTGACGAAAGCCCCGACTGGGTGCGCTTCGGCCTCGCCCGGGGCGACGACGTGCTGCAGGGCCTGGGCCTCGAATTGCCGCAGGACGCCGACAGCGTCGCCCGCGCCAACGGCCTGATCGCCCTGCGCCTGTCCGACGGTCGCAGTGAACTCTGGGCCCCACGCTCCGAAGCCGAGGCCCTGCGCACCCGCATCGCCGCGCACCTGCCCGAGGCGCCCCTGGACGCCTGGCTGCTCGCCCAGGTCCGCGCCGGCGTCGGCCAGGTCTTCGCCGCCACCCGCGAGCTGTTCATCCCGCAGATGATCAACCTCCAGGCCGTCGGCGGCGTCAGCTTCAAGAAGGGCTGCTACACCGGGCAGGAAATCGTCGCCCGCATGCAGTACCTGGGCAAGCTCAAGCGCCGCCTGCAACGCCTCGCCCTGTCCGCCGGGGAACGCCCGGCGCCGGGCACCGAACTCTTCTCGCCCGTGCATTCGAGCAGCGTGGGCGAGGTGGTGCTGGCCGCACCGACAGGCCAGGGATTCGAATTGCTCGCCGTACTCCAGGAAGATGCGGTGAATGACGGACGGATCCACCTGGGGATGGCCGATGGCCCTACCCTCGACCTGCTGACACTGCCCTATACCCTGGATGCCGACCGCGAGATTCAGCGCTAGACAGCACCGGCCCGTCCCCTTTTCAAGAGAGCATCCATGAGCAAGCTTGCAGAACGCGTCCAACAAGACCTGATCAACGCCATCGACAACGATGAGCTGGTCCTGCCCACCCTTCCCGAAGTCGCGCTCAAGGTGCGCGAAGCTGCCGAAGACCCGGATGTCAGCATCCCGGCCCTGTCCAAGGTGATCGGCAACGACGCCGCCCTCACCGCGCGCATCATCAAGGTGGTGAACAGCCCGCTGCTGCGTACCAACAAGGAAATCACCGACCTGCAGATGGCCATCAGCCGTCTCGGCATCAACTACACCTGCAACCTGGCCACGGGCCTTGCCATGGAGCAGATGTTCCAGGCCACCTCCGACGTGGTCGACCGCAAGATGCGCGAAGTGTGGAACAAGAGCACCGAGATCGCCGGCATCTGCCACGTGCTCTGCCGCCACTACACCCGCCTCGCCCCGGACCAGGCGACCCTGGCCGGCCTGGTGCACCAGATCGGCGTGCTGCCGATCCTCACCTACGCCGAGGAACACTACGAGCTGCTGGCCGACTCCATCAGCCTCAACCACGTGATCGAGCGCATCCACCCGATCATCGGCGACCGCATCCTGCGTGCCTGGGAATTCCCCGAACCGATCGCCCAGGTGCCGAGCCAGTTCCTCGACTTCACCCGCAACTCGCCCAAGGCCGACTACGTCGACATCGTCCAGGTCGCCACCCTGCAGAGCTACCTGGGCAGCGAGCACCCCTACACCCAGCTCGACTGGAGCCAGATCCCGGCGTTCGCCAAGCTGGGCCTCGACCCGCAGGTGGACATGCAGGCCGACGAAGACCTCTCCGCCGCCATGGAAGCGGCCATGGGCATGCTGCAGTAATACTGCTGCAACGCGCATCCGCGAAAACGTCGCTAGACTCCGGTCATTCCGGAGTCCAAGGAAGTCACGGATGCGCGCTCTACTCCTGCTCCTCTCCCTCTGCCTGAGCGGCGCCTGCGCCGCCCAGGAACTGCGCCTCACCAATGGTGAATGGGCGCCCTATCTCGGCGCGAAGCTGCCTCACCAGGGCGTCGCCTCGCGCATCGTCGCCGAAGCGTTCGCCCTCGAAGGGATCGACGTGCGCTGGGAGTTCTATCCCTGGGCCCGCGCCCTGCGCCTGGCCGAACGCGGCGAACGCGACGGCAGCGCGGTCTGGCTGCGCAATCCCGAACGCGAGGCGCGCTTCTTCGTCAGCGACCCGGTGATCGAGAGCGGCTACTACCTGTTCCACCGCAAGGACCTCCCGCTCGACTGGCAGCGGGTCGAGGACCTCGCCGGCCTGCGCCTCGGCGCCACCCTCGGCTACGACTATGGCGAAGCCTTCCAGCGCGCCGAGGCCGAGGGGCGCCTCCAGGTGCAGCGCCTGCCCAGCGAGGAACAGGGCCTGCGCATGCTGCTGGCCGGGCGCATCGACGTGTTCCCGGTGGACAAGATCGTCGCCATCGCCATGCTCCAGGACAACTTCACCAGCGCCGAGCGCGCTCGCGTCAGCTTCCATGCCCAACCGCTGCGCAGCGACACCCTGCACCTGCTGCTGTCGCGCGCCGACCCGGCCAACGCCGAGCGCATGGCCCGCTTCAACCAAGGCCTGGCACACCTGCGCGAAAGCGGCAAGGTCGCCCGCTACCTGCTCGAAGCCCAGCAACCGCTGAGCATGCTGCCCTAGGCCGGCGGAAAGCTGACCCGCACCCGCAAGCCACCCGAGACACCGTCATGCAGGCTGATGTCCGCCAGGTGCGCCCGGCAGATTTCCCCGACTATCGCCAGGCCCAGCCCCGCGCCGCTGACCTGCGGCGATCGCCGGTAGAAGCGCTCGAACACCTTGTCGCGGTCCTCGGCGGGAATGCCGCTGCCATCGTCCTCCACCTCCAGCACCGCCGGCGCGAGCACCCGCAGGGTCACATTGCCGCCCTTGGGCGTGTGCGCCAGGGCGTTGTCCACCAGGTTGCTGAGCAGCTCGTTGAGCAGCGTCGGCTCGCCCATCACCCAGGCCAAATCCTCCGCCTCCAGGGCCAGGGCGATGCCCCGCGCATGGGCCAGCGGCGCCAGGGCCATGCCCAGTTCACGGGCCAGTGCGCCCAGTTCGATGCGCTCGGCACCGCCCTCGGCGATGGCCCGCGCGCCGCTCTCGATGCGCGCCAGGGACAACAGCTGGTTGGCCAGATGGGTCAGCCGGTCGGTGTTGGCGGCGGTGTCCTCCAGGGTGCGATACCACTGCGCAGGCTCCCGCTCGCGCAACCCCAGCTCCACCCGCGCCTTGAGCGCCGCCAGCGGCGTGCGCAACTCATGGGAGGCATCGGCGATGAAATCCGCCTGGCGCTGGAACAGCCCGCGCAGGCGTTCAGTGAACTGGTTCAGCGCATCCACCAGCGGCTTCAGCTCGGTCTGCACCGCCACCACCGGCAGCGGGCGCAGGTCATCGGCCTGGCGCTCCTCCACGGCGTTGCGCAGCTGGTTCAGCGGGCGCAGGGCCGCGCTCACCACCATCCACACCAGGGCCAGGGCCGCCAGCGACATCACCGCCAGGCGCCACAGGGTATCCACCAGCAGGCCCCGCGCCAGGCGCTCGCGGGCCTCCTCGGTCTCGGCCACGCGGATTTCCGCCATGCCGTTGATGCTTTCCTCGCTCACCGGCCGCAGCAGGCTCACCACACGCACGTCGACGCCGTCGTAGCGCGCATCGTAGAAGCGCGCCAGGGCCGGGTAGTCGTCGGTGCGCGGCGTCCCCCTGGGCGGGCCGGGCAGGTTCTCGTAGCCGGAAACCAGCTTCCCCTCGATATCGGTCACCTGGTAGAAGATCCGCCCCGCGCTGTCGTAGGCGAAGGTGTCCAGGGCCACATAGGGCACGTCCGCCTTGAGCCGTCCGTCGGCCTCGTAGAGCCCGGCGGAAATGGCTCGGGCCGAGGCCAGCAGGGTGCGGTCGTAGGCGGTGTCGGCGGCATCGCGGGCGTTGAAGTAGGCAGTCAGGCTGCCGATCACCAGCAGCACCGCGAGCAGCGCCGCAAGGCGCCGCAGCAACCGCCCGCGCAGGCTGCCGGCCTCACGCATCCTGGTGTTCCAGCAGGTAGCCGAGGCCACGGAAGGTGACGATGCGCACCGCACTGCCTTCCAGCTTCTTGCGCAGGCGATGGATGTAGATCTCGATGGCGTCCGGGCTCGCCTCCTGGTCCAGGCCGAACACCTGGGAAGCCAGCTGCTCCTTGCTCATCACCCGGCCGGGCCGGGCGATCAGCACCTCCAGCACCGACTGCTCGCGGGAGGTGAGCGTCAGCACCTCCTCGTCCAGGCTGAAGCGCCGGGTGCCCAGGTCATAGAGCAGCGGACCGCAGCGCTGCTGCTGTTCACCGCCGAGCACGCTGCGCCGCAACAGCGCCTTGACCCGTGCCTCCAGCTCGGACAGCTCGAAGGGCTTGGCCAGGTAATCGTCCGCGCCGAGGTTGAGGCCGTGCACCCGGTCCTTCACCTCGCCACGCGCGGTGAGCATCAGCACCGGCAACGTCTTGCCCCGCCCGCGCAGGCGCGCCAGCACCTCGAAGCCATCCAGCCGCGGCAGCCCCACATCGAGCACCGCCAGGGCGTAGTCCTCGCTGGCCAGGGCCAGGTCGGCGGCCACGCCGTCGTGCAGCACGTCCACCGTCCAGCCCACGGCCTTGAAGGCCTGGGCGACGCTCTCGGCCAGTTGGGGGTGGTCTTCGACCAGCAGGATTCGCAAGGCGGTGTACTCCGGAGAACGGCGATCGGGCTGAAGTGTAACGGCCGGAAAGCCGCTGTGAATGACGCCGGAGATTTCTTTCACGTTGAAAGCCTGGCGAAAGTTTCAGGCCCTAGCATCCGGCCAGGGTGGCAAGAACCACCCACAGACGCAGGCTCCTGGTCGGGCCCGCGCTAACAAAAACAAGAATTGGAGACCAACGATGCTCACTGCCTCCCGGCAGGCGCTGCCGCCTGTTCGCACCCTCACCCTCACCCTCGCCCTCGCAGGCTGCACCCTCGCCCCCTTCGCCCAGGCCGACTTCCTCAAGGACAGCTCGGCGACCCTCGAAGCCCGCAACATCTACCTGAACCGCGATTTCCGTGACGGCGACGGCCAGTCCCGCCGCGACGAATGGGCCCAGGGCTTCATCCTCAACATCGAGTCCGGCTACACCGAAGGCACCGTCGGCTTCGGCCTGGACGCACTCGGCATGCTCGGCATCAAGCTCGACTCCGGTCGCGGCCAGAGCGGCACCGACCTGCTGCCGGTGCAGGACGACGGCGGCACCCCGGACGAATACGGCAAGCTCGGCCTCACCGCCAAGGTGCGCTTCTCCAGGAGCGAGCTGCGCCTGGGCAGCCACATCCCCGAACTGCCAGTGGTCAAGGCCAGCGACAGCCGCATCCTGCCCCAGGTGTTCGAAGGCGGCCTGCTCACCTCCAGGGAGATCGAAGGCCTGACCTTCAACGGCGGTCGCCTGCGCGAGGTCAAGGACCGCGCCTCGACCAACTCCGAGGACATCGCCCTGAACAACAAGAACCGCCGCTTCGCCAGCGCTGCCAGCGGTTCGCACTTCGACCTCGCCGGTGCCGACTACGCCTTCAGCAAGCAGCTCACCGGGCGCTATTACTTCGCCGAGCTGGACGACGTCTACCGCCAGCACTTCTTCGGCCTGCTCGCCAGCCAGCCCCTGGGCGCCGGCACCCTCAGCGCCGACCTGCGCTACGCCATCAGCGACGACAGCGGCCGCGCCGCCGCCGGCAAGGTGGACAACCGCGCGCTCAACGGCATGGTCAGCTACGGCCAGGGCAGTCACAAGGTCGGCCTCGGCTACCAGCGCATGAGCGGCGACACCGGCTTCGCCTACGTCGATGGCACCGACCCCTTCCTGGTCAACTTCGTGCAGATCAACGACTTCGCCAACGCCGACCAGCGCTCCTGGCAGGCCCGCTACGACCTGGACTTCGCCGCCATGGGCGTGCCCGGCCTGAGCTTCATGACCCGCTACATCACCAGCGACAACGCCCAGGTCACCAACAGCGCCGAGGAAGGCCGCGAATGGGAGCGCGACGTCGAATTCAAGTACGTGGTGCAGAGTGGCACGCTCAAGGACCTCACCTTCCGCGCCCGCCACGCCGGCTTCCGTTCCACCTTCGCCCGTGACGCGGACGAGCTGCGCCTGATCGTCAGCTACGCCCTGCCGATCTGGTAATCCACAATAAGACTCCACAGGAGAACCCCCGATGAAGATCGCTCTCACCCGCCTCGCCCTCGCCGCATCCTGCCTGCTGCTCTCCAGCCAGTTGCTGGCTGAGCCCAAGCGCCCCGAGTGCATCGCCCCGGCCGCGCCCGGCGGCGGCTTCGACCTCACCTGCAAGCTGGCGCAAAGCGCCCTGATGGACGCCAAGCTGCTGAGCAAGCCGATGCGCGTCACCTACATGCCCGGCGGCGTCGGCGCGGTGGCGTACAACGCCGTGGTCGCCCAGCGCCCCGGTGACGCCGGCACCATCACCGCCTGGTCCAGCGGCTCGCTGCTCAACCTCGCCCAGCGCAAGTTCGGCCGCTTCGACGAGAACGCCGTGCGCTGGCTCGCCGGCATCGGCACCAGCTACGGCGCCATCGCCGTGCGCAGCGACTCGCCCTACAAGAACCTCGACGACCTGGTCAAAGCCCTCAAGGCCGACCCGGGCAAGGTGGTGATCGGCTCCTCCGGCACCGTCGGCAGCCAGGACTGGATGCAGACCGCCCTCCTGGCCAAGGCCGCCGGCATCGACCCGCGCAACCTGCGCTACGTGGCCCTGGAAGGCGGCGGCGAAATCGCCACCGCCCTGCTCGGCGGGCACATCCAGGTCGGCAGCACCGACATCTCCGACTCCATGCCGCACATCCTCGCCGGCAACATGCGCATCCTCGCCGTGCTCTCCGACGAGCGCCTGCCGGGCGAGGACAAGTCGGGCATCCCCACCGCCAAGGAGCAGGGCTACGACATCACCTGGCCGGTGGTACGCGGCTTCTACCTCGGCCCGAAGGTCAGCGACGAGGACTACGCCTGGTGGAAGGCCGCCTTCGACCAGCTGCTGGCCTCCGAGGACTTCATCAAGCTGCGCGACCAGCGCGAGCTGTTCCCCTTCGCCATGACCGGCCCGGAGCTGGACGCCTACGTGAAGACGCGGGTCGCCCAGTACAAGCAGATGGCCCAGGAATTCGGCCTGACCCAGTAAGGCTCACCTCCGCAGCCGGCTGAGCGCCCCGCCAGCCGGCCCTCCGCGCCTTCGACCCGCGAGGAATTCACCATGCTTTTTCAACGCCTGTTCAGTCTGGGCTGGCTCGCTGCATGCCTGGTTTTTGCCGTGCTGGCCTGGGACTACCGCGCCGCCTTCTCCTACGAGCCGGTCGGCCCGCGTGCCTTCCCCCTGCTGATGCTGGGGCTGATGGCCGCCGCGCTGCTCTGGCTGACGCTGCGCCCCACCCCGGTGGCGCACAAGCACGACGAGCAACCGCTGGACGCCGCCAGCCTGCGCAAGGTGGCCGCCTGCATCGCCCTGCTGCTGGTATACGCCGCGCTCTTCGAGCCGCTGGGCTTCATCCTCTCCAGCAGCCTCGTCGGCGTCTTCATGGCGCGCCTCTACGGCGGTCGCTGGCTGCCCAGCGCCATCGCCGCGCTGCTGATCAGCGTCGGCCTCTACCTGCTGTTCGACAAGACCCTCGACGTGCCGCTGCCGCTGGGCGTCCTCGACTTCCTGGAGTGATGACATGGAAACCTTGAGCTACCTGGGCCAGGGCTTCGGCGTTGCCCTTTCCCCCTACAACCTGGTCACCGCGCTGGTGGGCACCCTCATCGGCACCATCGTCGGCCTGCTGCCGGGCCTCGGCCCGATCAACGGCGTGGCCTTGCTGATCCCCGTCGCCTTCGCCCTCGGCCTGCCGCCGGAGTCGGCGCTGATCCTGCTGGCCGCCGTCTACCTGGGCTGCGAGTACGGCGGGCGCATCAGCTCCATCCTGCTCAACATCCCCGGTGAAGCCTCCACCGTGATGACCACCCTCGACGGCTATCCCATGGCCCGCCAGGGCCTGGCCGGCGTCGCCCTGTCGCTGTCGGCCTGGAGCTCCTTCATCGGCGCCTTCATCGCCACCTGCGGCATGGTGCTGTTCGCCCCGCTGCTGGCCAAATGGGCCATCGCCTTCGGTCCGGCGGAATATTTCGTGCTGATGGTGTTCGCCATCGTCGCCCTCGGCGGCATGGCCGGCGACCGGCCGATGAAGACCTTCATCGCCGCCCTGCTCGGCCTGTTCCTCTCCACCATCGGCATCGACGCCAACAGCGGCGTCTACCGCTTCACCTTCGACAGCATCCACGTCGCCGACGGCATCCAGTTCGTGGTGCTGGTGCTGGGCCTGTTCTCGGTGAGCGAGATCCTCCTGCTGCTGGAGAAGACCCATCACGGCCACGTTGCCGTGAAGGCCACCGGGCGCATGCTGTTCAACGTCAAGGAAGCCGCCTCGGTGGCCGTGGTCAACCTGCGCTGCGGGGTGATGGGTTTCATCCTCGGCGTGCTGCCGGGTGCCGGCGCCACCCTGGCCAGCGCCGTGGCCTACATGACCGAGAAAAAGCTGGCCGGCGACTCCGGCAAGTTCGGCCAGGGCGACATGCGCGGCCTGGCCGCCCCGGAAACCGCCATCGGCGCCTCCGCCTGCGGCGCCATGGTGCCGATGCTGACCCTGGGCGTTCCCGGCTCCGGCACCACCGCCGTGATGATCGGCGCACTGACCCTCTACAACATCACCCCCGGCCCGATGCTGTTCCAGCAGCAGCCGGACATCGTCTGGGGCCTGATCGCCTCGCTGTTCATCGCCAACCTCATGCTGGTGATCCTCAACATCCCGATGATCCGGCTGTTCACCCGCATCCTCAACGTGCCCAACTGGGTGCTGGTGCCGGTGATCGCCATCATCACCTCCATCGGCGTCTACGCCGTGCACGCCACCACCTTCGACCTGTTCCTGATGGTCGCCATCGGCATCTTCGGCTACATCCTGCGCAAGCTGGACTTCCCCCTCTCGCCGCTGCTGCTGGGCTTCATCCTCGGCGGGCTGATGGAACAGAACCTGCGCCGCGCGCTGTCGATCTCCAACGGCGAGCTGGGCATCCTCTGGTCCAGCCCCATCACCCTCGGCACCTGGGCCCTGGTGCTGGTGATGCTGGCCCTGCCGCTGGTGCGCATCTGGCGCCGCCGCAGCGCCCAGCGCAAGGCCCTGGCCGGTGCCTGAGGGCTGGCGCGCCTGGTGGGCCACCCCGCTGGTGGGCGCGGTGGGCGGGCTACTGGCCAACCTCGCCCACTGGCCGCTGCCCTGGATGATCGGCGCCCTGGTGGCGGTCATCCTGTTCCGCTGCACCACCCCCTGGCAGATCCGTGACCTGCCGGGGGGCCGCAAGACCGGGCAATGGATCATCGGCATCGGCATCGGCCTGCACTTCTCCCCCGCCGTGGTGGAGCAGGTGCTGGCGCACTTCTGGCTGATCCTCTTCGGCGCCCTGTTCACCACCCTTTCCAGCATCGCCGCCGTGTGGCTGCTGCGGCGCACCGGGGAAGACCCGGCCACCGCCTTCTTCTCCAGCATGCCCGGCGGCTCGGGGGAAATGGTCAACCTCGGCCTGCGCAACGGCGCCTCCCCCAGCCGCGTGGCGGCCGGGCAGAGCCTGCGCGTGGTGGCCGTGGTGCTTTGCGTGCCGGCGGTGTTCAAGCTGCTGCTGGGCGACGGCCCGGCGCTGCACCCGGCGGCGCCGGTGGACTGGGCCTGGCTGGCCCTGCTGGTGCCCGCCGGCGGGTTGCTGGCCCTGCTCTGGCAACGCCTGCGCCAACCCAACCCCTGGCTGTTCGGCCCGCTGCTGGTCAGCGCCGGCGCCAGCATCCTCTACGACCTGCACCTGGGCCTGCCGCCCGGCGCCAGCCAGGTCGGCCAGTTGCTGATCGGCAGCGGCCTGGGCTGCCACTTCGACCGCGCCTTTTTCCGCCGCGCCCCCAGCTTCCTCGCCCGCACTTTGCTGGGCACCGCGCTGATGATCGGCGCCGCCACCCTCTGCGCCCTCGGCCTGGGCTGGCTCACCGCCCTGGACATCCGCTCGCTGACCCTGGGCATGATGCCCGGCGGCATCGCCGAGATGAGCCTCACCGCCGAGACCCTGCAGCTCTCCGTCCCCCTGGTCACCGCCTTGCAGGTGCTGCGCCTGCTGCTGGTGCTGTTCCTCGCCGAACCCATCTACCGCCGCTGGCGCCAGCGCGCCCGCCCGTAGGTTGGCACCCAGTACAGCGAGGCCGTATCGCGAATGGATTGGCTCCCACGAGGAGCGGCCATTTGATTAACGGATATGTCCCCACGCTCCGCTTGGCGGGGGCCCTGCCCTATCCTCTGCCCATCGCCTGCCGCCGACGGTAATCCCCCATGCCACGTCCGCGCCTCCACCGCACCACCCGCTGGCTGACGCTCCTGGCGCTGCTGCTGACCCTCGGCGCCTGCAGCCGGCTGGACCTCGCCTACCGCAACCTCGACTGGCTGATCCCCTGGTCCATCGCCGACTACGTCAGCCTCGACAGGAGCCAGCGCACCTGGCTCGAACCGCGCATCCAGGCGCACCTGCGCTGGCATTGCAGCACCCAGTTGCCGCGCTACGCCGCCTGGTTGCAGGAGGTGGAGCGCCTGGGCCAGGCCGACCAGCTGGACGCCGACGCCTTGCTCGGCCACATGCAGCTCTTCAAGGAGGCGGTCGACGCCGTCGCCGTGGAGATCACCCCGACCACCGTCACCTTGCTGCAGGGCCTCAGCGCCGGGCAGGTGGAGGAGCTGAACGCCTCGCTGGACGAGAAGGAGCGCACGCTGCGCCGGGAACACCTGATCCCTCGCGACGAACAGGTCGAGCTACGCCGCGAACGCATGGAGAAACGCCTCAAGCCCTGGTTCGGCACGCTCTCCGCGCAACAACAGGCGAAGGTCGATGCCTGGGCCGATAGCCTGGGCGACAGCAATGCGCTGTGGGTGGACAACCGCAAGCGCTGGCAATCAGCCCTGCGCAACGCCCTCGCCGAACGCGACGGCGCGGGCTTCGCACCGCGCATCGCCGCCCTGCTGCAGGAGCGGGAGGCGTTCTGGAGCGAGGCCTACCGGGTCCACTTCGAGCGGGGCCAGGTCGCCCTGTCGCAACTACTCGCCGACCTGTTCAACGACGCCAGCGCCAGCCAGCGCGAGCGCCTGCGCACCCGGCTGCAGGACCTGCGGCAGGACATCCAGCAGTTGCAGTGCCCGACGGCCTGAGCCCGCCTCAGCCGCGCAGGCGCGCGCCGATCCAGGCCAGCACTGCCGTGGCCAGGCACAGGTGGAACAGGTCGACCCGGGGAATCCCGAGCCAGTCGCCCTGGGTACCGATCACCAGCCCCGCCAACAGGAACGCCAGCGAACCGGCCACCGCCAGCCCCCAGCGCCGGGAACGCCCCGGCCAGGCCAGCGTCGCCAGGGCCAGCGCATTGCCCGCCAGCGCGACGGCGGGCGGCACCAGCAGCATCGCCGCCGCCAGGCCCAGCACCACCAGGTGACGCGTTGCGCCCCGCAGCCAGACGAAGGCGATCAGCGGCAGGCCGATGCGCGAAGAGATGAACGCGAGTTGGCGGTGCGCCTCGTCAAGGGCGCCGAGCCCCGCATAGAGCGCAGCCCCGAAAAGCGCCGCCAGCGCCATCGAGACGAAGCCCACCGCGCGCCAGCCCTGGTGCTCGCGGCCGTGGAGCCAGGCGGCCAGGAGGCAGGCGCTGGCCAGCAGCAGCTCGCCGCCGACATGGAGGATCAGCATCGGGATGGAAGCGGGCATGGGGCGTCCTGTCTTGGGCCGTTGGGGATGCCCGGCAGGCTATAGCGAGGGCTGATCCGACGCATGGCGGCTCACGCCAAAGCGCGCGACGCCATGCGCCAGTGCCGTCAGAGCGGCGGCACGCGCCAGTCGATGGGCGCCAGGCCGTGCTGTTCGAGGAACTTGTTGCAGCGGCTGAAGTGGCCGTTGCCGAGGAAGCCGCGGTAGGCCGACAGCGGCGAAGGGTGGGCGGAACGCAGCACCAGGTGCTTGGTGGAATCGATCAGGCGCTGCTTGCTCTGCGCGTGGGAACCCCACAGCAGGAACACCAGGTTCGGCTGGTGCGCGCTGACCACCTCTATCACCCGGTCGGTGAACGGCTGCCAGCCCTGGTTGGCGTGGGAGCCGGCGCGAGCCTGCTCCACGGTCAGCGAGGTATTGAGCAGCAGCACGCCCTGCTCGGCCCAGCTCTGCAGGTGGCCGTGGTCGGGCATGTCGATGTTCAGGTCGCGCTTGAGCTCCTTGTAGATGTTCAGGAGCGACGGCGGGATGGGCACGCCCGGCTGCACCGAGAAGCACAGGCCATGGGCCTGGCCGGGGCCGTGGTAGGGGTCCTGGCCGATGATCACCACCTTCACCTCGTCCAGCGGGGTGGAGTTCAGCGCGTTGAAGATCAAGGGGCCGGGCGGGAATATCACCTTGCCGGCGGCCTTCTCGGCGCGCAGGAACTCACCCAGCGCCTTCATGTAGGGCTTGTCGAACTCCTCGCGCAGGGCTTCTTTCCAGCCCGCTTCGAGCTTTATCCGATCAACGGTCTCGGTCATGTCTCTTCCAGTTCTCTGGCGCCTTGCGGCGCGGATGAGGCGGGCGAAGGCCGCTCAATGGTCGGGCACCCTAAAAAATGCCCTCTACTCTTGTCAATCAAGGTGGAACATGGAGATCGCATCCGATGGACAACCGCCACGATGGCCTGAAGTTCTCGCTCTACAGCAGCTTCCTCAAGGGCAACGCCAAGGTGCCGCAGATGCCGGAGACGTCCCTGCGCCTGCGCAAGCTGCTGGCGTCCGAGCACGCCTCACTGGAACAGGTCACCCGTCTGCTGCACAGCAACCCGCCGCTCGCCGCCTACCTGCTGCAATTCGCCGAGACCCCGATGCTGCGCAACCTGCGCCAGGGCGTGAACCTGCAGGAGGTGATCGCGCGCCTGGGCATGCAGCGCCTCAACAACCTGGTGCTCAGCTTCGCCATCCAGCACCTGTTCACCAGCCAGGACCCGGCCCTGCAGAAGGTCTTCCGCACCCGCTGGAACGCCGCCCTGCTCTGCGCCGCCCACAGCGCCTGCCTGGCCCAGTTGCTGACGCGCCTGCCCCTGGAAGACGCGCTGCTCGCCGGCCTGGTGCAGGACATCGGCAGCCTGCCGTTGCTCGACGAGCTGGAGCGCTGGCCCGAGGTCTCACGCGCCGAGGACGACCTGCAACGCCTCTGCGACCAGCTTTCTGCGGATGTCGGGGTGATCGTGCTCACCAGCTGGAAGCTGCCGCCGCAGCTCATCGACTGCGCGCGCAACCGCAGCGAATGGTGCCGCGCGCACAAGGGCACGGCGGACCTGGTGGACGTGGTGCAGGTCGCCCGCCAGCTGGCCGCGCGGGAACTCGACGATGAGCAGCTGGTGCAGCTGCCCGCCTGGCAGCGCCTGCTGGGCGAACGCCTCGACAGCCTGCCGCCGGAGGCGGTACGCGCGGAGCTCGCCAGCGAGGTGGGCTTCTGGTTCAAGCTGCTCGGCGGCAAGGGCCACGCCTGAACCGCATCAGCCCTGGTGCAGCGCCCGGTAATGGCTGGGCGCCATGCCCACCACCTTGCGGAACAGCCGCGAGAAGTAATAGACGTCCTCGTAGCCCAGCTGCTCGGCGATCTGGCGGATGCCCTGGTCACCCTCGTCGAGCAGGCGGCAGGCATGGGCCATCTTCAACTGGATGAAATCCTGGATCGGCGCGTGCCCGGTGAGCGCGCGATAGGTCTTGGCGAAGTGGAAGCGCGACAGCTTGAACTGCGCGGCCAGCTGGTCGAGGTTGAGGCTGTCGTGCAGGTGCGCGCGCATCACCGCCTGCACCGCGTCGATGTCCAGCACCCGCCCGGACTTGAGCACCCCGCGCGCCGGCAACACGGCGAGCGAAGTCAGCAGGGTCTGCAACTGGTGCGCGGCATGCACGAAATGCAGTGGGGCGAGACCGTGGCGGCGCAGCCCCAGCAACGCGTCGAAGTCCGCCAGCAGGCGCGGCTGGGCGCCGATGCGGCGCAGGCCGGCCGGCCCCAGCGGGCGCAGGAAATCCTCCACCAGCTCCCCCTCGAAGTGCACCCAGTAGATGCTCCAGGGCCGCTGCGGGTCGGCGCCATAGGCGTGCATGCGCCCACGGGGCAGCAGCAGCAGGTCGCCGCCGACCACGTCGAATCGTCCATCCCCGGTCTCCAGCCAGCCCTGCCCGGCACGGCAGTAGATGAGCAGGTGATCGTCCGGTGCCAGGCGCAGCATGCGGTGCCCGCCGGCTTCCGGATAGAAGCCCAGGGCCAGGGGGTAACAGCCCGCCGTCAGCGGGTTGCGCGCCAGCATGCGCCGCAGGCGCGGTGGCGTGGTGAAGCGCACGCCATTGGCCGGCAGCGGCCAGTTGGAGGTTTCGACGGAGCGGCTCATGGTTGTTCTTGTGTCGGCCTGCAATCACAAGATCGTCCATCCAGGCGACAAGATCGTCAATCCACATCCGCCGTGCACGCCGCTATAACGACAAGAAAACAACAAGACGCCCGGCACGGGTGGAGGACGAGATGACCAGGACGATTGCGCAACTGATCGATGGCGAATGGCGCGACAGCCGCTCCCGCGAACTGATCGAAGTCACCGATCCCGCGACCCAGGCCGTGCTGGCCCTGGCGCCCAAGGCGACGCCCGAGGAAATCGAGGCGGCCATCGCCAGCGCCAAGCAGGCCTTCACCACCTGGCGCGAGGTGCCGGTGCCGGAGCGGGCACGGCTGATGCTGCGCTACCAGCACCTGCTCAAGGAGCACCACGACGAACTGGCCGAGATCCTCGCCAGCGAAACCGGCAAGACCTTCGCCGATGCCAAGGGCGACGTCTGGCGCGGCATCGAGGTGGCCGAGCACGCCGCCAACATCGCCAGCCTGATGATGGGCGAGACGGTGGAGAACGTGGCCCGCGAGATCGACACCGCCAGCTGGATCCAGCCGCTCGGCGTATGCGTCGGCATCACCCCCTTCAACTTCCCGGCGATGATCCCGCTGTGGATGTTTCCCCTGGCCATCGCCTGCGGCAACACCTTCATCCTCAAGCCCTCCGAACAGGACCCGCTGACCCCCAACCGCCTCGCCGAGCTGTTCCTCGAGGCCGGCGCGCCCAAGGGCGTGCTGCAGGTGCTGCACGGCGGCCGCGAACAGGTGGACGCCCTGCTCACCCACCCGGACATCCGCGCCATCTCCTTCGTCGGCTCCGTGCCGGTGGGCCAGCACATCTACCGCACCGGCACCGCGCACCTGAAGCGCGTGCAGGCCTTCGCCGGCGCCAAGAACCACATGGTGATCATGCCCGACGCCAACAAGGACCAGGTCCTCAGCAACCTGCTGGGCGCCAGTTGCGGCGCCGCCGGCCAGCGCTGCATGGCCATCAGCGTGGCGGTGTTCGTCGGCGCGGCGCGGGAGTGGATCCCCGAGCTGGCCGCGCAGATGGCCGAGCTCAAGCCCGGCCACTGGCAGGACGCCCACGCCGCCTACGGCCCGCTGATCAGCCAGCAGGCCAAGCAGCGCGTGCAGCGGCTGATCGCCGAAGGCAAGGCCGAGGGCGCCGAATGCCTGCTGGATGGCTCCCACTGCGAAGTGGCGGGCTTCCCCGACGGCAACTGGCTGGGTCCGACCCTGTTCCGTGGCGTGACGACGAAGATGGGCCTGTACCGCGAGGAGATCTTCGGCCCGGTGCTGGCCTGCATGGAGGTGGACGACCTGGACGCCGCCATCGAGCTGGTCAACGCCAGCCCCTACGGCAACGGCACCAGCATCTTCACCCGCTCCGGCGGCGCCGCGCGGCACTTCCAGCATGCGGTTGAGGTGGGCCAGGTGGGCATCAACGTGCCGATCCCGGTGCCGCTGCCATTCTTCTCCTTCACCGGCTGGAAGGGCTCCTTCTACGGCGACCTGCATGCCTACGGCAAGCAGGCGGTGCGCTTCTACACCGAGACCAAGACGGTCACCAGCCGCTGGTTCGACGACAGCCCCGTGAGCGGGCCGAACATGACCATTCAGTTGAAGTGAGAAGTGCGTCGGCCCTGTTAGACCAAAAGATGATCTCACCTTAAAAACGAGCGGCGTAAAAGGTTCCCTGCAGAACAACAACAAGGAGAACTGCAATGCGCCGATTGACTGCCACCCTGGCCCTCTGGGCCGGGATCACCGCCTGTGCGCAGGCTGCCGAGCCCATCACCCTGGGGCTCAACTACCCGCGCACCGGCTCATACAAGGAAGAGGGATTGGCGCAGATGCGTGGAGCCCTGCTGGCCATCGACGAAATCAACGCCACCGGCGGTGTGCTCGGCCGGCCCTTGCGCCTGTCCGGCAAGGATTCCGCCTCGCGCCCGGAAAAGGCGGTGAAGAACGTCGACAAGCTGGCCGCCGAAGGCGCGGTGATGCTCTTCGGCGGGGCCTCCAGCGCGGTGGCCATCGCCGCCGGCGAGCGCGCCCGTGACCACGGCCTGCTGTACTTCGGCACCCTCACCTATTCCAACGACACCACCGGCAGGAACGGCCACCGCTACATGTTCCGCGAGTGCAACAACGCCTGGATGAGCGCCAAGGTGCTCGGCCAGTACCTGAACAAGACCCTGCCCGACAAACGCTACTTCTACGTCACTGCCGACTACACCTGGGGCCATACCACCGAGGCCTCGCTGCGCCAGGCCACCGCCAGCGAAGACACTGCCCGTCATGCCGGCGTGCGGGTGCCCTTCCCCGGCGCACGCCTGACCGACTACCAGGACGCCCTGACCCAGGCCGCCGCCAGCGACGCCCAGGTGCTGGCCCTGGTGCTGTTCGGCGAGGACCTGGTGCGCGCCATGCGTATCGCCCGGGACATGGGCCTGACGATGCGCATGCAGATCGTCGCGCCGAACCTCACCCAGGGCATCATCGAGCAGGCCGGTCCCGACCTGATGCAGGGCGTGCTCGGCACCGAGCCCTGGACCTGGCGCGTGCCGGCCCTGGAGAAATCCCAGCGTGGCATGGCCTTCGTCGAAGCCTTCAAGGCGCGCTACCAGATGTACCCCTCCAGCTCCGCCGCCTCGGCCTACAGCATCGTCCAGCAATGGGCCGATGCCGCCAGGCGCAGCGGCAGCCTCGACAGCGAGGCACTGATCAAGGCGCTGGAAGGGCATCGCTACAGCCTGCTGAAGGACGAACAGCAGTGGCGCGCCTTCGATCACCAGAACCTGCAGACGGTCTATGCCGTGCGGGTGAAGACCCGTGAGGAGGTGCTCAAGGACCCGCTCAAGCAGGACTACTTCGAAATCGTCGACCGCCTCGACGCCAGCGCCGCCCTCCCCAGCCTCGCCGACTGGCAGGCCGAACGGCGCGCCGGCAACCAACCCCCGACCTTGCAATGAGACGCCATGGACTTCGAACTCAGTGATGAACAGCGCCTGCTGGTACACAGTGCCGCCGCCTTCACCCGCCACGAACTGGCGCCCAACGCAGCGGACTGGGACCGTGACCACCACTTCCCGGTGGAGGTGATCCGCCGCGCCGCCGAGCAGGGCTACCTGGGTCTGTACATCGCCGAGGACGACGGCGGGCTGGGCCTCTCGCGCCTGTCCGCCTCGCTGATCTTCGAACAACTGGCCGCCGGCTGTGTCGCCACCACCGCCTACCTGACCATCCACAACATGGCCGCCTGGATGCTCGCCTCCTTCGGTGACGCCGAACTCAAGGCGCGCTGGCTGCCGGGGCTGATCAGCGGCGAGCAGCTGGCCTCCTATTGCCTCACCGAGCCGGATGCCGGCTCCGACGCCGCCCATCTGCGCACCCGTGCGCGCCGTGATGGCGAGCACTACGTGCTGGACGGCAGCAAGTGCTTCATCTCCGGGGCCGGCAGCACCCAGGTGCTGATCGTCATGGCGCGCACCGGCGAGGACGGCGCCAAGGGCATCTCCTGCTTCCTGGTACCGGCCGATGCCGAGGGCATCCGCTACGGCCGCAACGAAGACAAGATGGGCTGGCGCGCCCAGCCGACCCGCACCATCGCCTTCGAGGGCGTGCGCATCCCCGCCGGCAACCGCATCGGCCCGGAAGGCCAGGGCTTCGTCTACGCCATGAAGGGTCTGGACGGCGGGCGCCTGAACATCGCCAGCTGCTCCCTGGGCGCGGCCCAGGCGGCGCTGGAACAGAGCCTGCGCTACGTCGAGGAACGCAAGCAGTTCGGCAAGCCCCTGGCCGAGTTCCAGGCCCTGCAGTTCAAGCTCGCCGACATGCTCACCGCGCTCACCGCCAGCCGGCAGATGGTGCGCCTGGCCGCCCATCGCCTGGACCAGCGCCACGCCGAGGCGAGCCTCTACTGCGCCATGGCCAAGCGCTTCGCCACCGACCAGTGCTTCGACATCTGCAACGATGCACTGCAACTCCATGGTGGCTATGGCTATCTGAATGACTACCCTCTGGAGCGCTGGGTGCGCGACACCCGCGTCCACCAGATACTCGAAGGCACCAACGAGATCATGCGCGTCATCGTGGCGCGCCGTTTACTGGAACAGGGCGGCACACTCGACCGCCTGCTGTAAGGAGCCCCCAATGAGCACTGCCGTAGAGCCGTACCAACCCGGCGTTTTCGACCTGACCCACAAGCTGACCGTGGAGAAGCACGGCCACACCGCGCTGATCACCATCAACCATCCGCCGGCCAACACCTGGGACCGCGACTCGCTGATCGGCCTCAAGCAGGTGATCGAGCACCTCAACCACGACGACGACATCTACGCCCTGGTGGTAACCGGCCAGGGGCCGAAGTTCTTCAGCGCCGGCGCCGACCTCAACCTCTTCGCCGATGGCGACAAGGCCCGCGCCCGCGAGATGGCCCGGCGCTTCGGCGAAGCCTTCGAGACCCTGCGCGACTTCCGTGGCGTATCCATCGCCGCGATCAATGGCTACGCCATGGGCGGCGGCCTGGAATGCGCCCTGGCCTGCGACATCCGCATCGCCGAGCGCCAGTCGATGATGGCCCTGCCCGAGGCCACCGTGGGCCTGCTGCCCTGCGCCGGCGGCACCCAGGCGCTGCCCTGGCTGGTGGGCGAAGGCTGGGCCAAGCGCATGATCCTCTGCGGCGAGCGCGTGGACGCGGAAACCGCCCTGCGCATCGGCCTGGTGGAACAGGTGGTGGACACCGGCGAAGCACGCGGCGCGGCCCTGCTGCTGGCCGCCAAGGTGGCGCGGCAGAGCCCGGTGGCGGTGCGCACCATCAAGCCGCTGATCGAAGGCGCGCGCCAGCGCGGGCCGAACAGCTGGCTGCCGGAGGAGCGCGAACGCTTCGTCGACCTGTTCGACGCCGAGGACACCCGCGAAGGCGTCAACGCCTTCCTCGAGAAACGCGACCCGCAATGGCGCAACCGCTGAGCGGCCCGCGACGAGCCCCAGGTAGGGAGAAACGATGAATATCCAGTTCGAAGAACGCGTCGGGCTGCACGGCGCCCGCATCGGCATCGCCAGCCTCGACGCCGAGGGCAGCCTGAACGCCCTGAGCCTGCCGATGATCGAGGCCCTCGAGGCGAAGCTGCACCAGTGGCAGGACGATCCGGAAGTCGTCTGCGTGCTGCTGCGCGGCAATGGCCCGCGCGCGTTCTGCGCCGGCGGCGACGTGCGCAAGCTGGTGGAGGCCTGCCGCGAGCATCCTGGCGAGGTGCCGCCGCTGGCGGCGCGCTTCTTCGCCGACGAGTACCGCCTCGACCACCGCATCCACACTTACCCCAAGCCGCTGATCTGCTGGGCCCACGGCCACGTGCTGGGTGGCGGCATGGGCCTGATGCAGGGCGCGTCCATCCGCATCGTCACCCCATCCAGCCGCCTGGGCATGCCGGAGATCAACATCGGCCTGTACCCGGACGTGGGCGGCAGCTGGTTCCTCGCCCGCCTGCCCGGGCGCCTGGGGCTGTTCCTCGGCCTCACCGCCAGCGCCATCAACGCCCGTGACGCCCTGGACCTGGACCTGGCCGACCGCTTCCTGCTGGACGACCAGCAGGCCGCGCTGCTCGAGGGCCTGGTGCAACTGAACTGGCGCGAGCAACCCGGCGCGCAGCTCACCAGCCTGCTGCAGTCCCTGGAGCACCAGGCCCGCGACCAGCTGCCGGCCGCCCAGTGGCTGCCGCGCCGCGCCCGCATCGACACCCTGCTGGATGTGGCCGACCTGCCGGCCGCCTGGAAGGCCATCACCGCGCTGCAGCACGATGACGACGCCCTCCTCGCCCGCGCCGCCAAGACCCTCGCCGGCGGCTGCCCGCTCACCGCGCACCTGGTCTGGGAGCAGATCCGCCGCGCCCGCTACCTGTCCCTGGGCGATGTGTTCCGCATGGAATACGCCATGAGCCTGAACTGCTGCCGCCACCCGGAATTCCCCGAAGGCGTGCGCGCACGGCTGATCGACAAGGACAACGCACCGCGCTGGCACTGGCCCGATGTCGCCGCCATTCCCCGCGCGGTGATCGAGGCGCACTTCGCACCGGTCTGGGATGGCCCGCATCCACTCGCAGCGCTCTAGCCCATTGGCAACGGCCAAGGAGAACAACAATGAAAAAGATCGCCTTCATCGGCCTCGGCAACATGGGCCTGCCGATGGCCCGCAACCTGCTCAAGGCCGGCCATGAACTCAAGGTCTTCGACCTGGTGCAGGCTGCAGTTGACGAACTGGTGGCCGAAGGCGCCAAGGCTGCCAACGACGCCCACGACGCGGTCGCCGGCGTCGACCTGGTGGTGAGCATGCTGCCCGCCAGCCGCCATGTGGAGGGCCTGTACCTGGGCGACGACGGGCTGCTCGCCTTCATCCGCGCCGGCACCCTGGTGCTGGAATGCTCGACCATCTCCCCCGACGCCGCGCGCAAGGTGCATGCCCGGGCCAAGGCGCTGGGCATCGACCTGCTGGACGCGCCGGTCTCCGGCGGCACCGCCGGCGCCGCTGCCGGCACCCTCACCTTCATGGTCGGCGGTGACGGCAGGACCCTGGAGAAGGCCCGGCCGGTGCTGGCGGCCATGGGCAAGAACATCTTCCACGCCGGCCCCGAAGGCGCCGGCCAGGTGGCCAAGGTGTGCAACAACCAGGTGCTGGCGGTGCAGATGATCGCCACCGCCGAAGCCATGGCCCTGGGCGTCGCCAACGGCCTCGACCCCAGCGCGCTGGCGGAGATCATGCGCCAGAGCTCGGGCGGCAACTGGGTGCTGGAGCGCTACAACCCCTGGCCCGGCGTGATGGCCAATGCACCGGCGAGCAACGGCTACCAGGGCGGCTTCATGGCCGAGCTGATGGCCAAGGACCTGGGCCTGGCCCAGGAGGCCGCGCAGCTCACCCAGAACAGCACCCCCATGGGCGCCCTGGCGCTGCAGCTCTACAAGATGCTGCTGAAACAGGGCAAGGGCCGCCAGGACTTCTCGGTGGTGCAGCAGTTGTTCATCGAGCCCGAGGCTTGACCGCTCGCCCCATCTTCGAAGGCTGTTTCTCCCAAACGCAAAAAGGGCCCCGAGGGGCCCTTTTGCATTCCACCGTCGCCTCAGACCAGGGTCAGGGTGACGTCGATGTTGCCGCGGGTGGCGTTGGAGTACGGGCAGACGATGTGGGCCTTGTCGATCAGCTCACGCGCCTGGTCCTTGTCCATGCCCGGCAGGCTGATCTGCAGCTCCACCTCGATGCCGAAACCGGTGGGAATCGCGCCGATGCCGACGATGCCTTCGATGGAGGCGTCCGCCGGGACCGCGTACTTGTCACGGGCTCCGACGAACTTGATCGCGCCGAGGAAGCAGGCCGAGTAGCCGGCGGCGAACAGTTGCTCGGGGTTGGTGCCTGCGCCGCCCGCGCCGCCCAGCTCACGCGGGGTGGTCAGCGAGACGTCGAGGACGCCGTCGGAGGAGATGGCGCGGCCTTCACGGCCACCGGTGGCTTCTGCATAGGCGCGGTACAGGACGTTTTCGATGCTCATGGTGTGTTCCTTGTGAGAGTGATCCGGGTTTATTTGGTTCGCTGTAGATTTGTGCGCTAAGCGATTCCATGGAGCGAACATTAGTGCGCTTTTATTTTGCGCGCAATATTTATTTCAAGAAGAATTGGGAATAGGCCCGCCAGATTCCGGGCATAAGCACGCATGGCGTGGCCTGGCGCCGGGATCAAGGCGCATCGGGGCGAGGGACTGGAGGCGCGAGGCGAGTTCAGCCGAAGCTGCGGACCTTGTTGCGCCCGGAATGCTTGGCGGCGTAGAGCGCCGAGTCCGCGCTCTGGATGAGCGTTTCCGGGAGGTCGCCGGGCCTGGGGATCATGCTGTGGATACCGATGCTCACCGTGACCACCCCCGCCTGGGCGCTGAGGTGTTCGATCTGCTTCATCTCCACGGCCTCGCGTACGCTCTCGGCGATCACCTGGGCGCCGGCCGGCGCGGTGTGCGGCAGGATGATGGCGAATTCCTCGCCACCATAGCGGGCGATGAGGTCGGTCGAGCGGATTTTGATCACCTTCAGCGCCTCGCTCACCGCCTTGAGGCAGAGATCGCCGGCGCGGTGGCCGTAGGTGTCGTTGAACAGCTTGAAGTTGTCGACATCGATCATCAGCAGCGAGATGGGCTGGCGGATGATCGCCGCGCGCTGGAATTCCTCAAAGAGGGTCTTGTCGAACTGCCGCCGATTGGCGATGCCGGTGAGCGCGTCGATGGCGGCCAGTTGCGACAGCTCCTCGTTCTCCAGCTGGATGCTGCGCGCCGCCAGCAGGCGTTCCCGGGTACGTCGCACCAGCACCAGTCCGATGATCACCAGTGCCAGCACCAGCGCCGTCACCAGGGTCACCAGCACCACCGCCTTGTCTCGCCACTCGGTGAGCACTTCGCTCTTCTGCATCGCCGCCACCACCAGCAGCGGGTAGCCGTCCAGCACCCGGTAGGCGTACACGCGCTCACGGCCATCGAGGCTGGAAAGGCCGGAGCCGGTGCCTACCGGCGAGTTCTTCAGGTCATCCATGAACAGCGGGCTGTCGAGCAGGTTGCCGGTGCCCGGCTCCATGAACGGCCGCCGCACCACCAGCGTGCCGTCGTTCTCGGCGAGCAGGATGGCGCCGTTGCGGCCGATGTCGAAGTCCTTGTAGAAGGCGTTGAAATAGCTGATGCGGATGGTCGCCAGCACCACGCCGTCGAATTCGCCATGCCGGCCGTTGATGCGCCGCGAGATGGGCAAGACCCATTCGCCGGTGGAGCGTCTCTGCACCGGCGAGCTGACCTCGATGTCGCGGCTCACCGAGTTGAGGTGATGCTGGAAGTACTCCTGGTCGGCGTTGCGGGTGGTCGGCGACGGCGGCGCGCTGGTGTAGTGGCTCCAGCGGCCGTCGCGGTCGAACACGTAGATGCCGGACAGCTGCTGGGCCCGCAGCTTGTAGGCGCTGATCAGGCCGTCGATGCCCTGGCGGTCGCCGGCGTCGCGGCTCTCCAGCAGGTAGACCAGGCCGCTGAGGATCAGGTCGGCCTCCTTGATGGTTTCCTCGGCGTGCTGGGAGACCGAGTAGGCGAGGTTGGCGTTGGACTTGTCCGCCTCGGACAGGTAGTGCGCGCGGGAGTCGAGCACCTGGTAGAGATTGACGCCGATGGCCACCGCGCCACCGAACAGGATCAGGAAGTAGGCCAGCCAGAGGGCCAGGCGCGTTCGCAGGAACGGCGCGAGGCGTTTGGCTTCTACTTTCTCCATCCCTCGCTCCTCTATGGGCCGGCAGAACCGGGTGTCTGTCATTGCGGGTGGTTGCGACGGCGTCGAGGCATCAGACAGAAAGCTTAGCCAGCGGTGCCGGGGCAGGCAGAAATGACGCGGCAGAGGCACGGGATCTCAAAGTGCCACTACGGAGGCGCGATGCTACGCGATTGCGCACGGGCGCACACCCTCGCGGGCGGCCAGTGAATGATGAAGATCGGGTGCAGCGGCGTTAGAAGCCGGCGCGAGTCAGCGCCAGGTTGAGCGCCAGCGGATGATGTCCCTGGCAATGCAGTACGCCGTGTTCGTCGACCACGCCGAGGCCGAAGGCTTCGTTCGTCTCCTCGAAGAAGAGGAAACCGCCGGGCAGCTCGGCAACCACCAGGACCTGCTCCAGCTCGCCATAACGCAACCGGGGTTGGGCATAGAAGGGAACGCGACAGGCGGCGAACACCACCTGCTGGGCAGGGGAACAGTCGTGCAGCTGCTGGTGGACCAGGTTCTTCAGTTCAGCAGCGGAAATGCTCTGACACGTATCCATGGCGGGTCCGTCCTGTTCTTGTTGGGTAGCCGGGCCTGGCGAAAGGATGATCGACACCGAGGACGAAAATCTAGCAGCCCGGGTGCGCCTTGCCACCCCCATCTGTATCAGGATTCGACGAAAGCACGGGTCGCCTCAACTCTGGGAGAAGCGCGGCCCCAGCAGGATGACCAGCGCCCCCGCGACGCAGAGCGCCGCACCCAGCCAGTCGCTGGCCAGCGGGCGGGTGCGCTCCACCAGGCCCAGCCAGAGCAGCGAGGTGATGATGTAGATGCCCCCGTAGGCCGCATAGGCGCGCCCGGCGTAGGCCGCCTCGACGCGGGTCAGCAACAGCGCGAAGCACAGCAGGCTGAACAGGCCGGGGGCGATCCACCAGGCGCTGCGGTCCAGGCGCAGCCACATGAAGAACGCATAGCAGCCGGCGATTTCGAACAGCGCGGCGAGGAAGAACCAGAGGTAGTTGAGCATGGACGATGTCCCCGTCGAATCCGATGGTGCCGTGCGGCGCAGCACGCGCATTCTCTCAGCCGCGCAACGCGCCCTCGCGCTCCCAGGCGCAGCGCACGCGCAGGTTGGCTTCCTGGGGGCTGTGGAAGCCCTGCTCGCTTTCCCAGCGGAAGGTGTGGGTGCCGTTGAGTTCGGTTTCCAGGTGCACCACCGCGCTGCCCCAGTAGAGCTGCTTGAGCAGGGCCTCGAACTGCTGCACCCAGAGGTTCCACTCGTACTCCACCGCGGCGTAGCTGGCACCGAAGTGGATCACCTGGGTCTGGTAGAGCCCCTGCCCGGGGTGGGCGCTGAAGGAGAACATCTCGCGCCCGAGGAAGGGCCAGATGTCGCCGGCGGGCAGGCTTTCGATCACACGGCGGTTGGTCGCGCGACGCAGTTGCCGCACCTCGTCGTCGTCCGACGGCCAGTCACGGATGCAGCCATAGACGATGGATTCAGAGTCCACGCGAGCACTCCAGGAAAACAGTGGCAGCCTTCTATCACAGGGCTGCCAGGCAGGAAAGGAATTGCCGCCGATTTCCGCGATCAGGCCTTGCGGCGCCCCAGCAACCAGGCCAGCACGCACATGGTCACCGCCAGGCCGGTGAAGACCATGAAGGGCAACCGGTAGTTGCCCCCCAGGTCGCGGCCGAGGCCGGCGAGCACCGGCGTCAGGCTGCCCAGGCTGTACCCGGCGAAGAGCATCATCGCCGTCCAGCGGCTCACCGCCAGCGAGGTGTGCACCTCATAGAGCGGCAGCACCATGGACAGCGCGAAGGAACCGGAAAGCCCCAGCCCCAGCAGCACCGCCCAGACCTCGGGGTACAGGCCGGGGGCGAAGGTGATCATCCCCAGGCACAGCGAGCTGGTGATGCCGCAGCCGAGCAGCAGCGAGTAGCGATTGTCGTAGCGCTGGGCCAGCCACGGCAGGATGAAGGCACTGGGCAGCCCCACCAGCATGAACAGGCTGAACAGGCTGTTGCTGCGCAGCACGCTGAAGCCGGCCTCGTGGTAGCGCGCCACCAGCCAGGTGGTGAGGGCGTAGAACAGCCCGGCCTGGATGGCGAAGAAGGCGGTGATCAGCCAGGCGCGCGGCTCGCCCCAGGGCAGCCCGCCGGAGCCACCGGCCTCGCTGGCCGTCTCCGCACGGTTGGGCAGGAACAGCCAGAGCACGGTCGCCGCCAGCGCCGGCAAGGCCCAGAACGCCAGGCCCATCGACCACTGGTTGGCCAGCGCCTGGGTCACCGGCTCGGTGAGTACCGCGCCGGACGCGCCACCGATCGTCATGCTCAGGGAATACCAGGCGACCACCCGGCCGACCCGGTCATGGAAGTGGCGCTTGATGAAGCCCGACACCAATGGCCCGGCAATGGCGATGCCGGCCCCCAGCAGCACCGCGCTGCCGATCAGCACCGCGCTGGCGTGACCGGCGACGCGCACGCCGCAGGCGATGACGATGAGCAGCAGGCACAGGGCGATCACCCGCTCCAGGCCGAAGCGCATGGCCAGGCGCGGCGCCAGGGGCGCCAGCAGGCCCATGCACAGCACCGGCAGCGCGGTGGTGAGGCTGATCAGGCCACGGCTTAGGTCGAGTTCGCTGGCGATGCGTTCGATCAAGGGAGCGAGGGAGGTGATGCCGGGGCGCAGGTTGATCGCCGCCAGCACCAGAGCCAGCATGAAAAGGGCTCGGGAAGCAGGTTTCACAGACAGTCCAGAAGGTCGTCGGCATCTACGCCGGGGGGTGCAACCCTACTCTGCGAAAGCGCAGCCGGGCAAGACGTCGGCACGCATAATCTGACCGAGCGGACAGAAAATCATCCCCCCCGGGTGGAACCCAGCGGGCGAGAAAGCCGGCTCCACGGGCTGTGGAGCCGGGTCGGGCGGGCTCAGGCCTGCTGGCGGCCCTTCGCGCGCATCTTGTCCGACATGCTGGCCATCTCGTCGTAGAGCATCTGCGGGTTCTTCTGCTTCACCGCCCAGGCCATGCGGCCCTGCTCGTGGGGCAGGATCATGAAGGTGCCGGCAGCCACTTCGTCGTAGATGTAGTCGGCGATATCGGCAGCGCTGATCGGCGAGCTTTCCAGCAGCTTGCCCACCTGTTGCTTCATGGCCGGGGTCGGGCCACGGAAGGAGTCCAGCAGGTTGGTCTGGAAGAACGACGGGCAGACCACGTGGACGCCGATGCCTTCCTGCTTGAGCTCGATCAGCAGGCTTTCCGACAGCGCCACCACACCGGCCTTGGCCACGTTGTAGTTGCTCATCGCCGGGCCCTGCATCAACGCCGCCATGGAGGCGATGTTGACGATGCGGCCCTTGCTGCGCTGCAGCAGCGGCAGGAAGGCCTTGCAGCCCTTGACCACGCCCATCAGGTTGATCGCGATCTGCCAGTCCCAGTCCTCCAGGGACAGTTCCTCGAAGAAGCCGCCGGAGGCGACACCCGCGTTGTTGACGATGATGTCGATGCCGCCGAGCTTCTGCTCGCAGGCCTGGGCGAAGGCGGTGAGCTGGCTGTAGTCGCGCACGTCGCAGCGCTGGGTGAAGCCGTCGCCGCCCGCTTCGCGAACCAGTGCCAGGGTTTCCGCGAGCCCGGGCTCATTGACGTCGGAAAGGGCCAGCTTGCTGCCTTCGCGGGCCCAGCGCAGGGCGATCTCACGGCCCAGACCGGAGCCAGCGCCGGTGATCATGATGCGGTTCTGCATGGTGAGGTTGCCTTCTTGGTATGTGCGTTGGTGCCCGCAGTTTAGCGAGGCACCCTGCACCGCAGCGCGAAATCAGGGCGCTGAATGACGGGGGCAAATCAATGCATCGACGCCTTGCGCAGCCCCTCGCCAGGCGCTAGCGCGAACGACGCAGCACGCGCGCCAGGAGAAGGCCGTAAACGAGCAGGTTGAGCCCGACGACGATGCCGCCGAGCCAGAGCTGGATGCCCGGCGTCAGGCCCGCCGGGTAGATCACCGGCAGCACGTGGTGCTCGATGAAGCCGCCCTGGTAGCCCTGCTCACCGGCCGCGCGGCGCAGCGCATTCTCCAGCGGCGTGAGCGGGCAGATCAGGTGCAGCCATTCGACGGTCACGCCCCAGCAGGCGGCGGGCAGGTGCACAAGCGCCAGCCTCGGCCAGCGCAGCACCAGCAGCCCCCCCAGCAGGACGAAGACGATGAACCCCAGGTGGAAGAGCACCACCGCGTCCGCGGCGATCCGGTAGAGCATCCTGCTGCCTCCGTGTCATCTGGCCACCCTAACTTCCGATAGTCGGCAAGCCATTGTTTTTGCTGGTCAAAAGCGCCCACGCAAGAATCTTTCATGAACCTTTGCAAATCAGGCGAAGTCGGAATCTACAGGAGCGGCCACAGGTTTTGCATGCAGCGATGCACGCGCCGTGCGGCCGCACCGGGACGTCCAAGAACAAGGTCCATAGAAGGAGTTCCACCATGGGTATCAGTACCATTCTGCTCGTCATCCTGATCCTGCTGCTCATTGGCGGCCTGCCGGTGTTCCCCCACTCCCGTGGCTGGGGTTACGGCCCCTCGGGCATCATCGGTACCCTGCTGATCATCCTGCTGGTGCTGATGATACTGGGCAGGATCTGACGACCGCTCTCTCACGGGCCACGTTGGCGGATGTGGTCTGTGGGGCGAGCGACCTCCCCCACTGCTCTCTTCACCCCCTTCCCTCGCAAGCCCTTTGCCGCACTCGCAAATCATCGGCACCTCTCGCCACCCCATCCCTGAACGAGCGTCCTCGCAGGCGGCCCCTGTCGCCCCTGGCCAGACCGCGCGCCAAACAAAAAGGGCAGCCCGAAGGCTGCCCAATGTGCACGGAGTCTTGCGTGGATCAGTGGGCGACGGCGCCGCTGGCCCCCAGGCCGGTCTGCGAACGGACGAACTGCGGGAAGAAGCGTGCGCGCTCCTCGTCTGCAGCGGCGGACTTGTCGGTGATGGAGAAGAACCAGATACCCACGAAGGCCACCAGGATCGAGAACAGCGCCGGGTACTCATAGGGGTAGATGGCTTCGGCATGGCCGAGGATCTGCACCCAGATGGTCGGGCCGAGGATCATCAGGCCAACCGCGGTGACCAGGCCCAGCCAGCCGCCGATCATGGCGCCACGGGTGGTCAGCTTCTTCCAGTACATGGAGAGGATCAGCACCGGGAAGTTGCAGCTCGCCGCGATGGAGAAGGCCAGGCCGACCATGAAGGCGATGTTCTGCTTCTCGAACAGGATGCCCAGGCCGATGGCCAGGACGCCGAGCGCGACGGTGGTGATCTTCGATACGCGCAGCTCATCCTTCTCGTTGGCCTTGCCTTTCTTGAACACCGAGGCGTAAAGGTCGTGGGAGACCGCCGAGGCACCGGCCAGGGTCAGGCCGGCGACCACCGCGAGGATGGTGGCGAAGGCCACGGCCGAGATGAAGCCGAGGAACAGGCTGCCGCCCACGGCGTTGGCCAGGTGCACCGCGGCCATGTTGTTGCCGCCCAGCAGTGCGCCGGTGGCGTCCTTGAAGTCCGGGTTGGTGCTGACCAGCAGGATCGCGCCGAAGCCGATGATGAAGGTCAGGATGTAGAAGTAGCCGATGAAGCCGGTGGCGAAGAACACCGATTTACGGGCTTCCTTGGCATCGCTGACGGTGAAGAAGCGCATCAGGATGTGCGGCAGGCCGGCGGTGCCGAACATCAGCGCCAGGCCGAGGGAGATCGCCGAGATCGGGTCCTTGACCAGGCCGCCGGGGCTCATGATGGCCTCGCCTTTCGGGTGGACCTTGATGGCCTCGCTGAACAGCATGCCGATGTCGAAGTTGACGTGCTTGAGCACCATGATCGCCATGAAGGAGGCACCGGACAGCAGCATCACCGCCTTGATGATCTGCACCCAGGTGGTGGCCAGCATGCCGCCGAACAGCACGTACAGCACCATCAGCACGCCGACAAGCACCACGGCCACGTGGTAGTTCAGGCCGAACAGCAGCTCGATCAGCTTGCCGGCACCGACCATCTGCGCGATCAGGTAGAAAGCCACCACCACCAGCGAACCGCAGGCGGACAGGGTGCGGATTTCCTTCTGCTTGAGGCGGTAGGAGGCAACGTCGGCGAAGGTGTACTTGCCCAGGTTGCGCAGGCGCTCGGCGATCAGGAAGAGGATCACCGGCCAGCCGACGAGGAAGCCGATCGAGTAGATCAGGCCGTCGTAGCCGGAGGTGTAGACCAGGGCGGAAATACCCAGGAAGGACGCCGCGGACATGTAGTCACCGGCGATCGCCAGGCCGTTCTGGAAACCGGTGATGCTGCCGCCGGCGGTGTAGAAGTCGGCGGTCGACTTGCTGCGCTTGGACGCCCAGTAGGTGATGTAGAGGGTGAAGCCGACGAAGGCCACGAACATGACGATGGCGGAAACGTTCAGCGGCTGGCGCTGCACGTCGCCTTCCAGCGCGCCGGCGGCCCACAGGGCCGGGGCCACGGCCATCAGGCCGACGATGCCGCAGATGGAGAGAATGCGCGCGATCATTGCTGCGCCTCCTTGAGGACTTCACGGTTCAGGCGGTCGAACTCGCCATTGGCGCGGCGCACGTAGATGCCGGTGAGCACGAAGGCGGAGACGATCAGGCCGACACCGATCGGGATGCCCCAGGTGATGGAGGAGCCCGGGCTGAGCTTGGTGCCGAGTACCTGGGGCTCGAAGGCGATGAGCAGGATGAAGGCCAGGTACAGGCCCAGCATGATGGCGGAGAGAATCCAGGCGAAGCGTTCGCGCTTGGCGACCAACTCCTGGAAGCGCGGATTCTCGTGAATCCGCTGGTAGATGCTGTCGTTCATTGTTGTTGTCCTCTACACAGCACGTTAGTGGTGAAAACAACTCTAGAACGCTCGTACACAGGCAACAGACGACCTTAGTCGTAGCGCCGGCGCTTTCTCGACCAAGGTCGTAGGTGACTCATAAAGCGAATCTATCAGCACCATCTCCAATACAAACTTCCTTGCATGGATGAGCCCGCCTAATCTGCACGCAACCAGGAATCATTCCCATCTGAGGGGAGGCCCATCATGCTCAAGACCGTCACCTTCACCGTCATGCACTTCGCCATCGCCTTCAGCGTCGCCTACGCACTCACCGGCAGCGTGGCCATCGGCGGGCTGGTGGCCATCGTCGAGCCACTGGTCAACTCCGTGGGCTTCCACTTCCACGAAAAACTCTGGAAGCGCTTCGAGAAGGCCAAGGCCGAAGGCACCGGCACGCGGCGGCACAACTGGCTGCACCAGCACGCCTGACGTGGGCGGCGGCCCAGTAATGCGCTGAAACCAGTTCACAGGGGGTCAGCGCATTCCTACCGAACCCTTGAATCCGCTAAGATGCGCGGCTTTGCCGCCACGCGCACCTAGCCCAATGAGCCCGACCAGCCGATTCCCCGTTCTGTCCTACCTGCTTGCCTCGATCGCCGCCCTGTTGCTGCTCGCCGCCCTCTGGTACGGCCAGGGCAAGCCGGTGATCCTGCCTGACGCGGCGACCCCGACGCACAAGCTCCAATGCGCCTCCTACAGCCCGTTCGACAAGGACCAGTCGCCCTTCGACCAGCCCTTCGTCCTGCGCCCCGAGCGCATGGACGCGGACCTGGAACTGCTCGCCACCCGTTTCCATTGCGTGCGCACCTACTCCATGACCGGCCTCGAGGCCATCCCGGAGCTGGCTCGCAAGCACGGCCTGAAGCTGATGCTCGGCGCCTGGGTCAACGGCAACCCGGTGGACACCGGCAAGGAAATCGATGCGTTGATCAAGGCCGCCAACGCCAACCCCGACGTGGTCGAGGCGGTGATCGTCGGCAACGAGACCCTGCTGCGCAAGGAAGTCACCGGCGCCCAGCTGGCCAGGCTGATTGGCCAGGTGAAGGCCCAGGTCCAGCAGCCGGTCACCTATGCGGACGTGTGGGAGTTCTGGCTCAAGCACCCCGAGGTCGCCCCGGCCGTGGACTTCCTCACCATCCACCTGCTGCCCTACTGGGAAGACGACCCGGCCGGCATCGACGAGGCACTGGCACACGTGCGGGACATCCGCGAGGAGTTCGGCAAGCGCTTCGCCCCCAAGGACATCATGATCGGCGAGACCGGCTGGCCCAGCGAAGGCCGCCAGCGCGAGACCGCCCTGCCCAGCCGCGTCAACGAAGCCCTGTTCATCCGTGGCTTCGTGCACATGGCCGAGGAGAACGGCTGGCGCTACAACCTGATCGAAGCCTTCGACCAGCCCTGGAAGCGCGAGAGCGAAGGCGCCGTCGGCGGCTACTGGGGGCTGTTCAGCGCCGACCGCACGGAAAAGGGCGTGCTCGCCGGCCCCGTCTCCAACCTGCCGAACTGGCCGCTGTGGCTGGGTGTCAGCGGGCTGATCTTCGTCTTCACCCTGGCCCTGGCCGGGCGCCCCGCCTCCAGCCGCGCCGCCCTGCTGCTGCCCCTGCTGGCCGCGCTCGGCGCCGGCTGCATCGGCATGTGGGCGGAACTGGCGCGCATCACCGCCCGCTTCGCCGGGGAATGGGCCTGGGCGGCCTTCATCGTCGGCCTCAACCTGGTGGTGCTGGCCCATGGCGCCCTGGCCCTGTCGACCCGTGAAGGTGTCCGTGGCCGCCTGTTCGCCTGGCTCGACGCCCGCGCCGCCTGGTGGCTGTGTGCCGCCGGCTTCGCCGGTGCCGTGCTGATGCTGGCCCTGGTGTTCGACGCCCGCTACCGCAGCTTCCCCAGCGCCGCGCTGCTGCTGCCGGCGGTGGTCTACCTGTGCCGCCCGGTGAAGGCGCCGCGTCGCGAGATCGCCCTGCTGGCGCTGTTCGTCGGCCTGGGCATCATCCCGCAGCTGGTCGAGGAGACCCTGGGCAACATCCAGGCGATCGGCTGGGCCGCCACCGCCCTGCTGCTGACCCTCGCCCTGGTACGCAGCCTGCGCATCGGCCGCTAAGCCGGATGCAACGAAAAAGGGATGCCTCCGTGAGAGCGGTTTCAACCGCGATGCAGCGGGCAGGGCATTTCGCGAATGAGTTCGCTCCCACGGTAACGCCCCAGGGCATCCCGCACACAAACACCGGGTTGCACCCGACCTACAGGCTCACCCATGCAATGCAGGGGCGACTTCAGTCGCCAAGCAGGCCGCAGGGCTGCCACTGCCGGACGCCTCCAGCAGCACCGCCTGGTGGATGAGAAGAGCGCCATCCACCCTACACAGCCCGACGCAAAGAAGCCGACGAACCCGGCCATGTCGCCCCCGACCCACAGCCGAAAAAAAGGACGCCGAAGCGTCCTTTTTCCATCCCGCACCGAGGGCTCAGGCGATGCTCAGCCCACCACGCGGGGCGCGCACCAGACGCAGGGCGGCGATGACGATGGCGAACACGCCGAGGCTGGCGCTGTAGAGGACCAGGGCCGGCAAGGCGAAGAGCATGGCGGCCACACCCAGGCCCCAACCGGCGCGGCCGGGCACGAAGAAGGCGATCAGCGACAGCACCAGGGCGCTCCAGGCGATGACGCGGAAATGGATCAGCAGGCCGAGGCCGGCGCGCAGTTCGCACTCCCAGCGCTGGGCGTTCTCGGCGCACAGGCCGACCCACTGGCCGTCCTCCATGAGTGCGTAGCGCAGGCCATAGCTGGCCGCCAGCCAGAGCGACAGGACCACCAGCAGGATGATCAGGGGCAGACGGCGTGACATGGTTCTCTCCGAAGAATTGAAAGCGGCGCCAAGGATAAACGCACGCTCGCCTTATGCAAGACAAAGTCTGTAAACAGCGCTAACAAGACATCTGGACCCGCCGTTGCGCCGGGTGCATGCTGTCCGGCGCCACGGGTGAAGGCATTTCGCCTTCCCTCGCGGCACTTTGGCGAGCCCGCACTTGTCATAGCATCGGTATCCCCTCAGCCCGACATCCTGCAAAGGGACTTGAACCTCATGCTCCGTTTCCGCCTCGCTGCCTTCCTGGGCAGCCTGCTACTGAGTGCCCCGCTGTGGGCGGCCGATATAGATGCCGCCGGCTATGGCTTCCCGCTGACCAACCCGTTCGAAGCCACCATCGCCACCACCCCGCCGGAGCTGCGCCCGGACCTGCCCGCCGATGACGACATCGACCAGGCCGACTACGACCTCAAGCTGCGCCCCGAGCGCGAGTTCAAGCTGCCGGACAACTTCTGGCCGGTGAAGACCCTGCGCTACCGCCTGGCCCGGCAGGATCACCCCGCCCCGCTGATCTTCATCATCGCCGGCACCGGTGCGCACTACTCCAGCACCCTCACCGAGTACCTGAAGCGGCTGTTCTATGGCGCCGGCTTCCACGTGGTGCAGCTGTCCTCGCCCACCAGCTACGACTTCATGGCCGCCGCCTCGCGCTTCGCCACGCCGGGCCTCTCCAACGAGGACGCCGACGATCTCTACCGGGTGATGCAGGCCGTGCGCGCCCAGCATCCGAAGCTGCCGGTCACCGAGTACCACCTCACCGGCTACAGCCTTGGCGCCCTCAACGCCGCCTTCGTCAGCAAGCTCGACGAGACGCGCCGCAGCTTCAACTTCAAGCGCGTGCTGCTGCTCAACCCGCCGGTGAACCTGTACACCTCCATCAGCAACCTCGACCGCCTGGTACAGACCCGGGTCAAGGGCATCGACAACAACACCACCTTCTACCAGGTGGTGCTGGGCAAGCTGACCCGCTACTTCCAGCAGCGCGGCTACGTCGACCTCAACGACGCCCTGCTCTACGACTTCCAGCAATCCAAGCAGAAGCTCTCGGACGAGCAGATGGCGATGCTGATCGGCACCTCCTTCCGTTTCTCCTCCTCGGACATCGCCTTCACCTCGGACCTGATCAACCGCCGCGGCCTGATCACCCCGGTGAAGCTGCCGATCACCGAGGGCACCAGCCTCACGCCCTTCTTCAAGCGCGCATTGCAGTGCGACTTCGACTGCTACATCACCGAGCAGCTGATCCCCTTCTGGCGCGCCCGCTTCGATGGCGGCAGCCTGACCCAGCTGATCAACCAGGTGAGCCTGTACGCGCTGGAGGACTACCTGAAGCAGAGCCGGAAGATCGCCGTCATGCACAACGCCGACGACGTCATCCTCGGCCCCGGCGACCTGGGCTTCCTGCGCCGCACCTTCGGCGACCGCCTGACCGTCTACCCCCTGGGCGGCCACTGCGGCAACCTCAACTACCGCGTCAACAGCGACGCCATGCTGGAGTTCTTCCGTGGCTAAGCACGCCCTCCTCCTCGCCCTGCTGCTGGCCAGCGCCCCCCTTCTCGCCGATGAGCGCCAGGAGCCGGACGGCTTCACCGAGCCGCTCCAGCGGCTGCAGTTCAACCCCGGGCTCGACCAGCGCGAATTCGAGCGCTCCACCTTCGATGCCCTGGAGGTGTACGACCCGCTGGAGTCCTGGAACCGGCGCGTGTACCACTTCAACTACCGCTTCGACCAATGGGTGTTCCTGCCCGTGGTGCGCGGCTACACCTACGTCACCCCCGGCTTCGTGCGCAGCGGCGTGAGCAACTTCTTCAGCAACCTCGGGGACGTGCCCAACCTGCTCAACAGCCTGTTGCAGTTCAAGGGCCAGCGTTCGATGGAGGTCACCGGCCGCCTGCTGCTCAACACCACCCTCGGCGTGGCCGGGCTCTGGGACCCGGCCACGATGATGGGCCTGCCCAAGCAGAGCGAGGACTTCGGCCAGACCCTGGGCTTCTACGGCCTCGGTGCCGGGCCCTACCTGATGCTGCCGATCCTCGGCCCCTCCAACCTGCGCGACACCGGCGGCCTGGTGGTGGACTTCGTGGCAGACAACCAGATCAACTTCCTCAACGTGCCCGAGGTCAGCCGCGACCACCCGGAGATCAGCCTGCTGCGGGCGGTGGACAAGCGCTACACCACGAGCTTCCGCTACGGCCAGCTCAACTCACCCTTCGAGTACGAGAAGATCCGCTACGTCTATACCGAGTCGCGCAAGCTGCAGATCGCCGAGTGACAGTGGCGCTGCAGGCCGGGTGAAGCCGGCCTGCAGCGGCTAAAACCCATCCAGAGATTCGATCAGAAACACGCAAAATCACGCACCATTCATCCGATTCCTTGGATTAGCATCGCCTCATCCATTTCCAAGGAGGCCCCATGAGCACCTACCGCCAGATCATCGAACAACGCCCCGGCCAGCCCGCTTCCGATGGCGCCGGGGTCAACCTGATCCGCGTCTTCGCCGAACAGGGCATCCCGCGCTTCGACCCCTTCCTGATGCTCGACGAATTCGGCTCGGCCAACCCGGACGACTACGTCGCGGGCTTCCCGCCCCACCCCCACCGCGGCTTCGAGACCATCACCTACATGATCGAGGGGCGCATGCGCCACGAGGATCACCTGGGCAACGTCGGCCTGCTGGAGAACGGCGGCGTGCAGTGGATGACCGCCGCGCGCGGCATCATCCACAGCGAGATGCCGGAGCAGGAGGAAGGCGTGATGCGCGGCTTCCAGATCTGGCTCAACCTGCCGGGCAAGGACAAGCTGGGTGACCCGGGCTACCGGGACTTCGCCCCGAAGGAGATCCCGCGCCTGCGCACCGCAGGCGGCGTCGATGCCCTGGTGATCGCCGGGCGCTTCGACGACGGCGATGTGCTGCAGGACGGCGCCGTGCAACGCCCGCACACCGATCCCCAACTCTTCGACCTGCAACTGCAGGCCGGCGGACGCGTGGCCCCGCGCCTGGCGGATGGCTTGCGGGTGATGCTCTACGTCTACGAGGGCGAGGTGCACGTCAACGGCAACCCGGTCACCAGGGGTCGCCTGGTGCGCCTGTCCGAGCGGGGTGCAGTGGAACTGGCCAGCGCCGGGGGCGCCCGGGTGCTGCTGCTCGCCGGCCGCCCGCTGGGGGAACCCATCGTGCAGTACGGCCCCTTCGTGATGAACACCCGCGAGGAGATCGAGCAGGCCCTGCGCGATTACCGCGATGGCCGTCTGGCGAGCTAGTAGATCCCCTCCACCGGAGACGCCGACATGGCTCCCAGGCCGAGGAACGCCTGCAGTTCGGCCTTTTGCGCCATGGCGTCCTGGTAGCCCAGTTCGATCAGCTCGTTGCAATAGCCGGGCTCGAACAGCAGGTAGCTGATCACCCCGGCGCCGCTGGCCTTGGTCGCCCCGGGCCCACGCAGGAAGGTGCGGATCGCCCGTGGCATTTCCCTCCGATGGCGCGCGGCGATGGTGTCCAGCGGCTGGCTCGGCGAGATCACCAGCACCTCCACCGGCTTCAGGCCGAGGTTGCGCGGGCGCAGACCGGCAGGAATCGCCTCGCTCAACTGGTTGATGCGCTCGAGCAGTTCGATGTCGCTTTCCAGGTTGTCGATGAAGGTGCTGTTGAGCATGTGCCCGCCGATCTGCGCCAGGCTCGGCGGATTGCCGGTGTTGGCACGGACCACGCCATCGTTGACGTTGCCCACCCGTGGGTTGCCGCTCACCCCCACCACCAGGATGCGATTGGCCCCCAGGTGCAATGCCGGGCTGATGGGCGCCGACTGGCGCACGGCACCGTCGCCGAAGTATTCGCGGTTGATCCGTACCGGCGGAAACATCAATGGGATGGCAGCGCTGGCCAGCAGGTGGTCCAGGCCCAGGCGGGTCGGCACGCCGACACGGCGGTGGCGGAACCAGGGGTCGATGGTGGCGCGCCCCTGGTAGAAGGTCACCGCCTGGCCGGACTCGTAGCCGAAGGCCGTCACCGCTACCGCCCGCAGCTGACGCAGGCGCACGGCGGCGGCGATGCCGGTGAAGTCCAGCTCACGCTCCAGCAGGCCGCGCAGGGGGGTGTTGTCCAGCAGTGCCACCGGTGCGTGGCGGTTCATCCCCAACAGGCTGTGACCGAGGAAGCGCGCACTCTGGCGCAGTACACCGGGCCAGTCGCTGCGGTACACCTGGTGGGTGTGGAAGCCCTGCCAGACGGCGGTGAGGCGACGGATCGCCTCGCTGAAATGCAGGGCACCGCAGGCCAGGCCCACGGCGTTGATGGCGCCGGCGGAGGTGCCGACTATCACCGGGAAGGGGTTGTGCATGGCATCGGGCAGCAGGTCGGCGATGGCCGCCAGCACGCCCACCTGGTAGGCCGCTCGCGCACCGCCGCCCGAGAGGATGAGACCGGTCACGGGCTTGGCTGCGGCGAGTTCACTCATGGAGGGCTTCCGAGGTTTTTTCGCGAGTATAGGGCCCGCGTGCAGGCGGCGCTGGTCAGTAGAGCTTCGGCTCGCCTTCCGGCCGGGTCTTGAAGCGGCGATGGGCCCAGAGGTACTGCTCGGGCAGGCGGCTCACCGCCTGCTCGATCCACTGGTTGATGCGCAGGCAATCGGCTTCCTCGCTCTCGCCGGGGAAATCGGCCAGCGGCGGGTGGATCACCAGGCGGTAGCCGGAGCCGTCGGCCAGGCGCTCCTGGGTGAAGGGCAGCACGCGCGCGCGACCCAGGCGGGCGAACTTGGTGGTGGCGGTGACGGTGGCGGCGGTGATGCCGAACAGCGGCACGAACAGGCTCTGCTTGCGGCCGTAGTCCTGGTCCGGCGCATACCAGATGGCACGGCCGGCTCGCAGCACCTTGAGCATGGCACGCACGTCCTCGCGCTCGATGGCCGTGGCGTCGAGGTTGTGGCGCTCACGCCCCTGGCGCTGGACGAAGTCGAACAACGGGTTCTTGTGCTCGCGGTACATGCCGTCGATGGTGTGCACCTGGCCGAGCAGCGCGGCGCCGATCTCCAGGGTGGTGAAGTGCAGCGCCATGAGGATCACGCCCTGGCCTTCCGCCTGGGCCTGGCGCAAGTGCTCAAGGCCTTCTATATGGGCGAGCTTGCGCAAGCGCGCGGCCGGCCACCACCAGCTCATGGCCATCTCGAAGAAGGCGATGCCGGTGGAGGCGAAGTTCTCCCTGAGCAGGCGCTCGCGCTCGGCAATGGACAACGCGGGGAAACACAGCTCCAGGTTGCGCCGGACGATGTGTCGACGCGAACCGGCGACCCGCTGCATCAGTGCGCCCAGGACCCGACCCAGTCGCAACAGGACGGGGTACGGCAGCTGGACGATCAGCCACAGCACCGCCAGGCCCAGCCACAGGGGCCAGAAGCGCGGGTGGAGGAAGGCAGCGCGGAAGCGGGGACGTTGCATCGGTGGGTCCGTAGGGCTGTGTGGGCAAAAGCCCGCATTCTACAGAATTAGCCGTCGGCCGGCGCCCATCCCGGGCCGCGCTTCTTGCGACGGCCCGGCGATCTCGCTATAAGTCCTGCCCACCTGACCCTGCAGAACGACCATGAGCCAAGCTGACCTCCTCGACCAAGATCCCGTGTTCCAGCTCAAGGGCAGCATGCTCGCCATCACCGTGATGGAACTGGCGCACAACGACCTCGAACGCCTCGACCGGCAACTGGCCGAAAAGGTCGCCCAGGCCCCCAACTTCTTCCAGAACACCCCGCTGGTGATGGCCCTGGACAAGCTGCCGGCCAGTGAAGGCCAGCTGGACCTGGTCGCCCTCCTCGACGTCTGCCGCCGGCACGGCCTGCGCACCCTGGCCATTCGCGCCAACCGCGACCAGGACATCGCCGCCGCCAACGCCCTCGACATCCCCGTGCTGCCGCCCTCAGGCGCCCGCGAACGGGTCATCGACCCGGTGGAGCCGGGCGCGAAGAAGGTCGAGAAGGCCCCGGAAAAACCCGCCGAGCCCGTGAGCCGACCGACCAAGGTGGTGACCACCCCGGTGCGCGGCGGCCAGCAGATCTACGCCCCCGGCGGCGACCTGGTGGTGGTCGCCCCCGTGAGCCCCGGCGCGGAACTTCTCGCCGACGGCAACATCCATGTGTACGGTCCCATGCGCGGCAGGGCGCTGGCCGGCATCAAGGGCGACACCAAGGCCCGGATTTTCTGCCAGCAACTGGCCGCCGAACTGGTCTCGGTGGCCGGCCAGTACAAGGTCGCCGAAGACCTCCGCCGCGAGCCGCTCTGGGGGCATTCGGTGCAGGTCAGCCTGTCGGGAGACGTGTTGAACATCACCCGTCTTTAACGGATACTGCCGCGAATTTTCAGGGACCTGAACGGGAGCCAGGACGGCCGATCAAAGGCCTGCAAGTTCCCGATTTTCTTATTATTTGGGGTGAATCACCTTGGCCAAGATCCTCGTTGTCACGTCCGGCAAGGGTGGCGTGGGCAAAACCACCACCAGCGCCGCCATCGGCACCGGCCTCGCTCTGCGCGGGCACAAAACCGTCATCGTCGACTTCGACGTCGGCCTGCGTAATCTCGACCTCATCATGGGCTGCGAACGCCGCGTGGTGTACGACTTCGTCAACGTCATCAACGGCGAAGCGACCCTGACCCAGGCACTGATCAAGGACAAGCGCCTCGAGAACCTCTACGTCCTGGCCGCCAGCCAGACCCGCGACAAGGACGCGCTGACCCTCGAAGGCGTCGGCAAGGTCATCGAAGAACTGGCGCAGAACTTCGAATACGTCGTCTGCGACTCCCCCGCCGGCATCGAGAAAGGTGCCCACCTGGCCATGTACTACGCCGATGAGGCGATCGTCGTGACCAACCCGGAAGTCTCCTCGGTACGCGACTCCGACCGCATGCTCGGCCTGCTGGCCAGCAAGTCGCGCCGCGCCGAGAAGGGCGAGGACCCGATCAAGGAGCGCTTGCTGCTCACCCGCTACAACCCGGAGCGCGTCACCAAGGGCGAAATGCTCGGTGTCGAGGACGTCGAGGAAATTCTCGCCATCCACCTGCTCGGTGTCATCCCGGAATCCCAGGCGGTGCTCAAGGCATCCAACCAGGGGGTTCCGGTCATCCTCGACGAGCAGAGCGACGCCGGCCAGGCGTACAGTGATGCTGTCGATCGCCTGCTCGGCAAGGAACTGCCCCACCGGTTCCTCGACGTTCAGAAGAAAGGACTCTTGCAACGCCTTTTTGGAGGCCGTGAATGAATATTCTTGACTTCTTTCGCGAGCGGAAGAAGCAGAACAGCGCTTCGATCGCTAAAGAACGACTCCAGATCATCGTCGCCCACGAGCGCGGCCAGCGCAGCCAGCCGGACTACCTCCCGGCCCTGCAGAAGGAACTGGTCGAGGTGATCCGCAAGTACGTCAACATCGACCAGGACCAGGTCCAGGTCATGCTCGAGGACCAGGGCAACTGCTCCATCCTCGAGTTGAACATCACCCTGCCCGATCGCTGATCGGGTTGCGGTGCCAGACGGCGGCCTCGGCCGCCGTCGTCATTTCCGGAACAGACCCATGCCCCTCTCGCAGATCCAGATACTCCACCAGGACCCGGCCTTCCTGGTCATCAACAAGCCGACCCTGCTGCTTTCCGTGCCGGGCCGCGCCGATGACAACAAGGACTGCCTGATCACCCGCCTGCAGGAGAACGGCTACCCGGAAGCCCTCATCGTCCACCGCCTGGACTGGGAGACCTCGGGCATCATCCTCCTGGCCCGCGACCCCGACAGCCACCGCGAGCTGTCCCGCCAGTTCCACGACCGCGAGACCGAGAAGGCCTACACCGCACTCTGCTGGGGCCAGCCCGAACAGGACAGCGGCCGTATCGAACTGCCCCTGCGCTACGACCCGCCGACCAAGCCGCGCCATGTCGTCGACCACGAGCAGGGCCGCCACGCCCTGACCTTCTGGCGCGTGCTGGAGCGTTGCGGCAACCACTGCCGCGTCGAGCTGACCCCCATCACCGGCCGCTCCCACCAGTTGCGCGTGCACATGCTCTCCATCGGCCACCCATTGCTGGGCGACCGCCTCTACGCCCATGAAGACGCGCTGGCGGCCCACGAACGCCTGTGCCTGCACGCCAGCATGCTCGCCTTCAGCCACCCGGTGACCGGCGAGCGCCTGCGCTTCGAATGCCCGGCGCCGTTCTGAGACGATGACCGACAGCCTCTACTACGAGCGCACCCAGGGCGCCCCGCCCTGGCCGGCGTTGCTGATGGCCATCCAAGCCCTCGGCCGCCCGGCTACACGCGGCATCGACCTGGGCTGCGGCGCGGGTCGCGACACCCTGGAAATGCTTCGCCGTGGCTGGAACGTGCTGGCCATCGACCGCGCCCCCGAAGCCATCGAGCGCCTGCTCGGCCAGGTGTCGCCCGAGCAACTGCCCCGCCTGCAGCCGCTCTGCGCCCGTTTCGAGGACTGCGAGCTGCCGCCCGCCGACATCGTCAACAGCGCCTTCGCCCTGCCCTTCTGCAACCCCGATGCCTTCCCCGCCCTGTGGCAGCGCATCGATGGCGCCCTCGCAGGCGGCGGCCTCTTCTGCGGCAACCTCTTTGGCGAACGAGACGACTGGGCCGGCCCCGACCTGACCATCCTCGGCGAAGACGAGGTACGCGGCCTGTTCAACGGCTGGGAGCTGCTGCACTTCGAGGTGATCGACCGCGAAGGCTCCACGGCCCGGGGACGCACCAAGCGCTGGCACCTGTTCTCGGTGGTCGCACGGCACCCCTGAAGCCTGGCCCGGCCGACACTATGGCCGCCTTAGTGAAAATTCACCGCCCTGCGCCTCCTAATCATCGAGCCCGATGCGATAAACTCCGGCCCACTGCCGCCTGGAGTCCGTTATGCGCGAAGAGTTGAACCAGGGCCTGATCGATTTCCTCAAGGCCTCCCCCACCCCCTTCCATGCCGCCCGCAGCCTGGCCCAGCGCCTGGAAGCCGCGGGCTATGTGCACCTCGACGAGCGCGACGCCTGGCGCGCCGAGGCCGGTGGGCGCTACTACGTGACCCGCAACGATTCCTCGCTGATCGCCATCAAGCTGGGCAGGCGCCCGATGCTCGACGGCGGCCTGCGCCTGGTCGGAGCCCACACCGACAGCCCCTGCCTGCGCGTGAAACCCAACCCCGAACTGCATCGCCAGGGCTTCTGGCAGCTGGGCGTCGAAGTCTATGGCGGAGCCCTGCTGGCCCCCTGGTTCGACCGCGACCTCTCGCTCGCGGGCCGCGTCACCTACCGCGCCGCCGGCAAGGTGGAAAGCCAGTTGGTGGACTTCCAGGTGCCCATCGCCGTGATCCCCAACCTGGCCATCCACCTCAACCGCGAGGCCAACCAGGGCTGGGCGATCAACCCGCAGACCGAGCTGCCGCCGATCCTGGCCCAGCTGGCCACCGGCGAGACCCGCGAATTCCGCGACCTGCTGGCCGAACAACTGACGCTGGAACACGGCGTCAACGCGGATGCGGTGCTGGACTACGAACTGAGCTTCTACGACACCCAGAGCGCCGCCGTGATCGGCCTCGGCGGCGATTTCATCGCCGGGGCGCGCCTGGACAACCTGCTTTCCTGCTACGCCGGCCTGCAGGCCCTGCTGGCCGCCGAGGGCGACGAGAGCTGCGTGCTGGTGTGCACCGACCACGAGGAAGTGGGCTCCTGCTCCGCCTGTGGCGCCGACGGCCCCTTCCTGGAGCAGGTGCTGCGCCGCCTGATGCCCGAAGGCGATGCGTTCGCCCGGACCATCCAGCGGTCCTTGCTGGTTTCCGCCGACAACGCCCACGGCGTGCACCCCAACTACGCCGACAAGCACGACGGCAACCACGGGCCCAAGCTCAACGCCGGTCCGGTGATCAAGATCAACAGCAACCAGCGCTACGCCACCAACAGCGAAACCGCCGGCTTCTTCCGCCACCTGTGCCTGGAAAACGAAGTGCCGGTGCAAAGCTTCGTCACCCGCAGCGACATGGGTTGCGGCTCCACCATCGGCCCGATCACCGCCAGCCAGCTGGGCGTGCGCACCGTGGACATCGGCCTGCCGACCTTCGCCATGCACTCCATCCGCGAACTGGCCGGCAGCCATGACCTCGCCCACCTGGTGAAGGTGCTGGCCGCCTTCTACTCCAGCCACGACCTGCCTTGAACGGAGACAGCCGCATGCTCAGCCATATCCGCAACAGCCTCGAGGAAGCCCGGTCGGCGCTGGACAGCTTCATCGCCGACGAGCACGCCCTGCGCAACATCGAGCGCGCGGCGGAACTGCTGGTGGAAAGCTTCGAGAACAAGGGCAAGGCATTCTCCTGCGGCAATGGCGGCTCCATGTGCGACGCCATGCACTTCGCCGAGGAGCTGACCGGGCGCTACCGCAAGAACCGCCCGGGCATCGCCGCCATCTCCATCAGCGACGCCAGCCATATCAGCTGCGTGGCCAACGACTTCGGCTACGACCACATCTTCTCGCGCTACATCGAGTCCCACGGCCGTGAAGGCGACGTGCTGCTGGCCTTCAGCACCAGCGGCAAGAGCCCCAACGTGATCAAGGCCGCCGAGGCCGCCAAGGCGCTGGGGGTGAAGGTCATCGCCCTCACCGGCAAGCCCGGCTCGCTGCTCGAAGGCCTCGCCGACGTGTGCATCTGCGCCCCCGGCGGCGATTTCGCCGACCGCGTGCAGGAGCTGCACATCAAGGTGGTGCACATCCTCATCGAGCTGGTGGAACGCAAGCTCGCGCCTGAAAATTACGTCTAGAAGCAGCGGCAAGCGACAAGCTTCAAGCGGCAAGAACGATCGTGCAGGGGCGAATTCATTCGCCCAGCAAACCCGCCCTCCCCTCCGGTTCCCGGGCTGAAGCCCGGGCTACCCTGCTGCAACCTCCCCTTCGCTCCACCACTTGCAGCTTGAAACTTGCCGCTTGCAGCTGCCCTTATTCCGGCACCTCGACACTGACGTGAATCGCATCGTGCCGCCAGAACTCCAGGTCGCAGTCGATCAACCGTCCGTGCTGGTCGCGGTTGACGCGGGTGATGCGCAGCGCCGGGCTGCCGGGGGCGACCTTCAGGGTCGAGGCGGCCTCCGGGTGCAGCGCCGTCGGCACCATGTCGAAGCGCACGCGGCCGTAGCGGATGCCGTACTCGCTGCCATAGAGGTCGGTCAATGAGCGGGTCAGGTCGAATTCGAGGATGCCTGGGAAGTACTGCGGGTTGAGGTAGTGCTCGACGTAGAGCACCAGGCGCCCGTCGATGCGCCGTGCGCGGCGGATCTGGTAGACGCTCGACAGTGCCGGCAGCTCCAGCAGCTCGCAGATCTCCACGGTGGCCGGCATCAGCCGCGCGCTCAGCACTTCGGTGGCCGGCACCCGCCCCTGTTCGCCGACCATGGCGTGGAAGTGGCTGCGGATCAGCGGGTTGTAGGCCACCCGCGGCGGCGAGACGAACCAGCCACGACGCTCCTCGCGGTAGATCAGCCCCTGCGCCTCCAACTGGCCGAGCGCCTCGCGCAGGGTGATGCGGGTGGTGTCGAACAGCTCGCTCAACTTGCGTTCGGCCGGCAGCTTGCCACCCAGGGGCAGCAGGCCGTGCTCGATCTGCTCCTGCAGTGCGCGGCAGATGGCGGTAACGGTACGGGGCGCCTCATCGCGCATCGAAAGACTCCAATCTGGAATAGACCAGCACCATAAAAGTGCGACGCTGGCGGTGGTGTGACCATGCTATGCAGCCTAGATGACTGTCCCGTGACAGCACGCGTGACTTGCATGCCGCATGCCAGCGCCCCCTTGTGACGCCCGCCGCATAGGACCTCCGGCCATGGTCTACGCTTGCTGTCGCCACAAGAACGGGGCCCGCGGCATCGCGCGGTGCAATCAAACCGTCATCTAGGGCCTTTAGATTGGCCTGGTTGTTGCTGATCTAGACCAATACCCCACCCTGCTAAGGAGCTTCATATGAAACGCCTGCTGCTGGCTTCACTGATTGGAACCACCCTGGCCCTGAGCACCCAGGCCATGGCGGATGACGCTGCGCTCAAGACCCTCGAAGAGGCCGCCCGCAAGGAAGGCGCGGTGAACAGCGTGGGCATGCCCGACAGCTGGGCGAACTGGAAAGACACCTGGGTCGACCTGGAGAAGAAGTACGGCCTCAAGCACATGGACACCGACATGAGCTCGGCGCAGGAAATCGCCAAGTTCGCGGCCGAGAAGGACAACGCCACCGCCGACATCGGCGACGTCGGCGCAGCCTTCGGCCCCATCGCCACCCAGCAGGGCGTCACCCAGCCTTACAAGCCGAGCACCTGGGAGCAGGTCCCCGAATGGGCCAAGGACAAGGATGGCCACTGGGCCCTCGCCTACACCGGCTCCATCGCCTTCATCATCAACAAGCAGCTGGTGAAGGAGCCGCCGAAATCCTGGGCCGACCTGGAGAAAGGCAAGTACAAGGTCGCCATCGGTGACGTCAGCGCCGCCGCCCAGGCGGTCAACGGCGTCCTCGCTGCCGCCATCGCCAAGGGCGGTGACGAGAAGAACATCCAGCCGGGCCTGGACCTCTTCGCCAAGATCGCCGAGCAGGGCCGCCTGTCCCTGTCCAACCCGACCATCCAGACCCTGGAGAAGGGTGAAGTGGAAGTCGGCATCGTCTGGGACTTCAACGGCCTGTCCTACCGCGACCAGATCGACCCCAGCCGCTTCGAGGTGCTGATCCCCTCCGACGGTTCGGTGATCTCCGGCTACACCACCATCATCAACAAGTACGCCAAGCACCCGAACGCCGCCAAGCTGGCCCGCGAGTACATCTTCAGCGATGCCGGCCAGATCAACCTGGCCAAGGGCAACGCCCGTCCGATCCGCGCCGAGCACCTGACCCTGCCGGCCGAGGTGCAGGCCAAGCTGCTGCCCAACGAGCAGTACGCCAAGGTCAAGCCGATCAAGGACGCCAAGGCCTGGGAAGAAACCTCCAAGGCACTGCCGGGCCTGTGGCAGGAAAACGTCATCATCAACATGGAATAACGAGCGACAACCGGGCGCCGGCCTCTGCCGGCGCCTCGTCGCTTCCGGGGCCCGCCCATGAACCGAAAAGCCATACTGGTCCTGCTCGACGGCCTCGGCCATAGCGTCGCCCGTCACGCGATGGGCCACCTGCACGCTTACTGCGCCGCCGGCCGGGCCGCCTACTACCGGCTCGAATGCGAGCTGCCCGCGCTGTCCCGCCCGCTCTACGAATGCATTCTCACCGGGGTGGCGCCCATCGACAGCGGCATCGTGCACAACGACGTCGCGCGCCTGTCCAACCAGCGCAGCGTCTTCCACTACGCCCGCGCTGCCGGCCGCAGCACTGCCGCCGCCGCGTACCACTGGGTCAGCGAGCTGTACAACCGCAGCCCCTTCGACCCCGCCCGCGACCGCCACACCGAAGCACCCGAGCTGCCCATCCAGCACGGCCACTTCTACTGGGCGGACCACTACCCGGACGCACACCTGTTCGCCGATGCCGAGAGCCTGCGCCTGCGCCACGCGCCGGACCTGCTGCTGGTGCACCCGATGAACATCGACGACGCCGGCCACAAGCACGGCCTCGACACCCCGCAATACCGCAATGCCGCGCGCATGGCCGACGTGATCCTCGCCGAATACCTGCAACGCTGGCTCGACGCCGGCTACCAGGTGCTGGTGACCGCCGACCACGGCATGAACACCGACCGCTCCCACAACGGCCTGCTGCCGGAGGAGCGCGAGGTGCCGCTGTTCGTCCTCGGTGACGCCTTCAGCCTCGATACCGGCGCGCAACCGAAACAGACCGAGCTCTGCGGCACCCTCTGCGAACTGCTCGGCGTGCCCCACGACAAACCCTTCTGCCGGGAGCTGTTGAAGTGAATTCAGCCCACCGCGGCAAATGGCTGGCCCTGCTGTGCCTGCTGCCATTCGCCCTCTTCTTCGTCGCCTTCCAGATCGCCCCGCTGGCGTGGGTGGCGATCAACAGCCTGAACAGCCCCGAAGGCTGGGGCCTGGGCAACTACGCCAAGGTGTTCGCCTCGAAGTTCTATCTGCAGGCGATCAAGCACAGCCTGCAGATCGCCTTCTGGTCGAGCCTGATCGGCATCCTCATCGCCATCCTCGGCAGCTACTCGCTGCGCCAGGTGGACAGCCGCCTGCGCGACTTCGTCATGGCCTTCTCCAACATGACCAGCAACTTCGCCGGCGTGCCCCTGGCCTTCGCCTTCGTCATCCTGCTGGGCTTCAACGGCGCGCTGACCCTGCTGCTCAAGCAGAGCGGGCTGATCGAGGACTTCAACCTCTACTCCAAGACCGGCCTGATCGTGCTCTACACCTACTTCCAGATCCCCCTCGGCGTGCTGCTGCTCTACCCCGCCTTCGACGCCCTGCGCGAGGACTGGCGCGAATCCGCCTCGCTGCTCGGTGCCAGCACCTGGGACTTCTGGCGGCACATCGGCCTGCCGGTGCTGACCCCGGCACTGCTGGGCACCTTCATCATCCTGCTGGCCAACGCCCTGGGTGCCTACGCCACCGTCTACGCCCTGACCACCGGCAACTTCAACGTGCTGCCGATCCGCATCGCCGCCATGGTCGCCGGCGACATCGCGCTCAACCCCAACCTCGCCAGCGCCCTGGCCATGGTGCTGGTGGGCCTGATGGCGCTGATCACCATCGTCCACCAGTGGCTGCTGAAGAGGAGCTACCATGTCGCGCGCTGAAGCCCCTGCCGCCAGCCTCTACCACCGCATCGTGGTCTGGCTGCTGTTCCTGATCCTGCTGCTGCCGCTGGCCGGCACCCTGCTCTACTCGCTGTCCACCAGCTGGTCGGCGACCATCCTTCCCGACGGCCTGACCCTCAAGTGGTACCTGGCGCTGTGGAGCGACGCCCGCTTCCTCACCGCCTTCGGCCAGTCGCTGCTGGTGTGCTTCGGCGCCCTGGCGCTGTCGGTGGTGCTGATCCTGCCGCTGCTGTTCGTGGTGCACTACCACTTTCCCAAGCTGGACGCGCTGATGAATATCCTCATCCTGCTGCCCTTCGCGGTGCCGCCGGTGGTGTCCTCGGTGGGCCTGCTGCAGCTCTATGGCTCGGGCCCGCTGGCCATGGTCGGCACGCCGTGGATCCTGATCGGCTGCTACTTCACCGTGGCGCTGCCGTTCATGTACCGGGCCATCACCAACAACCTCCAGGCGATCAACCTGCGCGACCTGATGGACGCCGCCCACCTGCTGGGCGCCAGCACCTGGAAGGCCGCGCTGCTGGTGGTGCTGCCCAACCTGCGCAAGGGCCTGATGGTCTCGCTGTTCCTGTCGTTCTCCTTCCTGTTCGGCGAGTTCGTCTTCGCCAACCTGCTGGTGGGCACGCGCTACGAGACCCTGCAGGTCTACCTGAACAACATGAAGAACAGCAGCGGCCACTTCAACAGCGCCCTGGTGATCTCCTACTTCTTCTTCGTGCTGCTGTTCACCTGGGCAGCCAACCGCCTGAACAAGGACAAGACATGAGCTTCCTGAGCATCCGGGGCCTGCACAAGCATTACGGCTCGACACCCATCTTCAGCGACATCGACTGTGAGATCGGCCAGGGCGAGTTCGTCACCCTGCTCGGCCCTTCCGGCTGCGGCAAGTCCACCCTGCTGCGCTGCATCGCCGGCCTCACCGAGGTCAACGGCGGGCAGATCCTCCTCGACGGCCAGGACCTGGTGCCGCTGGCGCCGCAGAAGCGCGGCATCGGCATGGTGTTCCAGAGCTATGCGCTGTTCCCCAACATGACCGCCGCGCAGAACGTCGCCTTCGGCCTGCGCATGCAGAAGACCAGCAAGGAAGACAGCGCCCGCCGCGTGCAGGAAGCCCTGGCCATGGTCGAGCTGGACACGTACGCCGACCGCTACCCGCACCAGCTCTCCGGTGGCCAGTGCCAGCGCGTGGCCCTGGCCCGCTCCCTGGTCACCCGCCCGCGCCTGCTGCTGCTCGACGAGCCGCTCTCGGCCCTCGACGCACGCATCCGCAAGCACCTGCGCGAGCAGATCCGCAGCATCCAGCAGGAGCTGGGGCTGACCACTATCTTCGTCACCCACGACCAGGAGGAGGCGCTGACCCTGTCCGACCGCATCTTCCTGATGAACGCCGGGCGCATCGTCCAGAGCGGCGACGCCGAGACCCTCTACACCGCCCCGGTGGACGCCTTCGCCGCCGGTTTCATCGGCAACTACAACCTGCTGGAGGCCGAAGACGCGACGCGCCTGCTGGCACGCCCGATAGCCAGCCGTGTCGCCATCCGCCCGGAAGCCATCTCGCTGAGCCGCGACGGCGCCATCGAGGCTGAGGTGCGCAGCCACAGCCTGCTGGGCAACGTCATCCGCTACCGCGTGGAAGCACGGGGCGTGGAGCTGGTGGTGGATGTGCTCAACCGCAGCGCCGACGACCTGCATGGCACGGGCCAGCGCATCGGCCTTGCCATCGATGACAGCGCGATCCGGGAGGTGGCGTGATGACCCTGGCGATATTCGATCTCGACGACACCCTGATCGACGGCGACTGCGCCAGCCTGTGGAGCGAGCACATGGCCGCCATCGGCTGGGTGGACGGCGAATCCTTCGTCAGGAAGGACCACGAGCTCATGGCCCTCTATGCCGAGGGCAAGCTGGCGATGGAGGACTACATGGCCTTCAGCCTGTCGCCCCTGGTGGGTCGCACGCCCGAGGAGGTGGCCTTCGTCGTCGAGCCCTTCGTCGAGGACGTGATCGAGCCGATCTTCCACAGCGACGCCACCCGCTGCCTGGCCAGCCACCGCGAGGCCGGCGACCGCATCCTGGTGATCTCCGCCTCGGCGCATTTCCTCGTCAGCGCCATCGCCGCACGGCTGAAGATCGACGAAGTGCTGGCCATCGACCTGGAAGAGCAACACGGCCACTACAGCGGCAACACCCGTGGCGTGCTCACCTACCGCGAAGGCAAGGTCACCCGCCTGCACGAGTGGCTGGCGGCCGAGGGCGAAAGCCTCGACGGCGCCTATTTCTACTCCGACTCACGCAACGACTTGCCGCTGCTCAAACTGGTCAGCAACCCCCGCGTGGTCAACCCCGACCCGGCCCTGCGCGAACACGCCGAACAGGCCGGCTGGCCGATCCTCGAATGGCGCTGAGTCCACCCGCCCTGCGACATGCCGTAGGGCGGGTGAAACCCGCGTGCCTGGTTTGCCGAGGACTCAGCTATCGCCGTGGGCGAAGGCCTTGAGCTCGTCACCGGCCATGCGGTAGCGCACCCACTCGTCCTGGGGGCTGGCGCCGATGGATTGGTAGAACTGGATGGCGGGCTCGTTCCAGTCCAGCACGCTCCATTCCAGGCGGCCACAGCCGCTGTCGCAGGCCAGGCGCGCAAGGTGGCGCAACAGCGCCTTGCCGGCGCCGACGCCGCGTTGCTGGGGGGAAACGTAGAGGTCTTCCAGGTACATCCCCTTGCGGCCCAGCCAGGTGGAGTAGCTGTAGAAATACACGGCGAAGCCGATGGGCGTGCCGTCCAGCTCGCAGATCAGCGCACGGGCCGGGGTGTCGCCCTCGAACAGGCTCTGCTCGATGTCGGCAACGGTGGCGATGACTTCGTGTTCGGCCTTCTCGTAGATGGCCAGTTCGGTGATGAAGGCGAGAATCTGGCGGGCATCGCTGCGCACGGCATCGCGGATATGCAGGCTCACGGGAGTTCCTTTCAGGGGGTGTTGGCGCCGAGGCGCGAAGGCGGACATGCTATGCGCCGGCTGGCCGGCAAGAAAGAGGGCCGAGCATAATCGGCGTTCGTAGCCGCCCAGGAGAGTCGCTCATGCTGTCCCACGTCTGCATCGGTACCAACGATTTCCCCCGTGCCCTGGCCTTCTACACGCCACTGATGGAGGCACTGGGACTGCCGCAGAAATTCTGCGACCCGTCCCGCCCTTGGGCGGGCTGGATGCCGGCGGATGCACCGCGCCCATTGCTGGTGCTGGGCGCGCCGTTCGATGGCGAGGCGGCAACCGTGGGCAATGGCCAGATGGTCGCCCTACTGGCGCCGGACCGCGCCAGCGTCGACCGCTGCCATGCCCTGGCGCTGGCCAATGGCGGCCAGTGCGAAGGAGCACCAGGCCTGCGGCCGCACTATCACCCCGACTACTACGGGGCCTATTTCCGCGACCCGGATGGCAACAAGCTGTGCGTCTGCTGCCACCGGGCCGAGTGACGCTCAAGGCACCGTATTGTCGCCCTCGCCGGGCAGCTCCGGCTGGTGATGGCGTGGTCGCAGGTCGGGCTCGGGGTCGCGCGGTTTCTGCAGGCGCTCCACCTCGGCCTGGTTCTCCGCTTCCTCGTCGGGGGTTATCTCGGGCAGCTCGCCGTCCTCGGTAACGCTCGGGTCGCTGTCGATCATGGCGCGTCCTCCCTCAGGTGCCGTACTTCAGAGAGGCCGTGCCCTGGCTCAGGTCATGTTTGACGGGCATGTTCCACCTCGTGGTTTCGTGGTCGTCAGGAGTTGTGAGGGAGCTGGCCGATGAAGGTTCGAGGTATTTGGTCGGTCGTGCCGTCGTGGCAGAATCTGCCCCTCAATCACGCAGGATGCAGGAGCTCACCATGAGCAATGGACCGGATGTCGAGATAAGCCGCTTCCTCAGCTTTGTACTGAGGCACAAGCCCGAGGCCATCGGCCTGCAGCTGGACAGCGAAGGCTGGGCCGATATCGAGGCGTTGATCACCGGTGCCGCACGCACGGGCAAGGAGCTCGATGAGCTGGCGATCCGCCGCGTGGTGGCGAACAACGACAAGAAGCGCTTCGCCATTTCCGAGGACGGGCGGCGCATCCGCGCGGTACAAGGCCATTCGACCGCCTCGGTACAGCGCCAGTACGAGGCCGTGGTGCCGCCGCAGCGGTTGTTCCACGGCACCGCCAGCCGCTTTGTCGACAGCATCCTGCAGAAGGGCCTGATCGCCGGCTCACGCCACCACGTGCACCTCTCCGAAGACCGCGAAACCGCCACCCAGGTAGGCGAGCGCTATGGCGAGCCGGTGATCCTCGAAATCGCCGCCAGCGCCATGCACGAGGACGGTTTCGAATTCCACCAGGCGGAGAACGGCGTGTGGCTGACCGCGCGGGTGCCGGTGGACTACCTCAAGCGGGAGGGGTGAACGGCGGACACCACCGTCCCGGGATGAAGCCCGGGCTACAAGGTCAGAACGACCATGAAAAAAGGCAGCCCGAGGGCTGCCTTTCCTTTTGGAGCGAGGTGGATCAGTTCGTGCGGATCAGGTGGTCGAAGGCGCTCAGGGAGGCCTTGGCACCTTCGCCCACGGCGATGACGATCTGCTTGTAGGGCACGGTGGTCACGTCACCGGCGGCGAACACGCCGGGCAGCGAGGTCTCGCCCCGAGCGTCGACGATGATCTCGCCACGCTGGCTCAGCTCGACGGTGCCTTTGAGCCAATCGCTGTTGGGTAGCAGGCCGATCTGCACGAAGATGCCTTCCAGTTCCAGGGCCTTGAACTCGTCGGAGTTGCGGTCCTTGTAGGTCAGGCCGGTGACCTTCTGGCCATCGCCCTTCACTTCGCTGGTCAGTGCACTGGTGACGATGTCGACGTTGGAGAGGCTGCGCAGTTTCTTCTGCAGCACGGCGTCGGCACGCAGTTGGCTGTCGAATTCGATCAGCGTCACATGGGCGACGATGCCGGCCAGGTCGATGGCCGCTTCCACACCGGAGTTGCCGCCACCGATCACCGCCACGCGCTTGCCCTTGAACAGCGGGCCGTCGCAGTGCGGGCAGTAGGCCACACCACGGCCACGGTATTCCTGCTCGCCGGGCACGTTCATTTCGCGCCAGCGGGCACCGGTGGAGAGGATCACGGTCTTGGCCTTGAGGCTGGCACCGCTCTCGAACTTCACTTCGTGCAGGCCGCCTTCGGCCTTGGCCGGGATCAGCTGGCTGGCACGCTGCAGGTTCATGATGTCGACGTCGTACTGCTTGACGTGCTCTTCCAGCGCGCGGGCCAGTTTCGGGCCTTCGGTCTCCTGCACGGAGATGAAGTTCTCGATGGCCATGGTGTCCAGCACCTGGCCGCCGAAACGCTCGGCCGCGACGCCGGTGCGGATGCCCTTGCGGGCGGCATAGATGGCAGCCGATGCACCGGCCGGTCCACCGCCGATCACCAGGACGTCGAAGGCGTCCTTGGCATTGAGCTTCTCGGCGTCACGGGCGGAGGCGCCGGTGTCGATCTTGGCGAGGATTTCCTCCACGCCCATGCGGCCCTGGCTGAACAGTTCGCCGTTCAGGTAGATGCTCGGCACCGACATGATCTGGCGTTGCTCGACCTCATCCTGGAACAGCGCGCCGTCGATGGCGACGTGGCGGATGTTGGGGTTGAGCACGGCCATGAGGTTCAGCGCCTGGACCACGTCCGGGCAGTTCTGGCAGGACAGCGAGAAATAGGTTTCGAAGTTGAACTCGCCCTGGATGCCCTTGACCTGCTCGATCACGTCGGCTTCGAGCTTGGAGGGGTGGCCGCCGACCTGCAGCAGCGCCAGTACCAGGGAGGTGAATTCGTGGCCCATGGGGATGCCGGCGAAACGCAGGCTGATGTCCGCGCCGGGACGTTGCAGCGAGAAGGAAGGCGTGCGGGCATCTCCACCGTCTTCGCGCAGGGTGATCTTGTCGGTCAGGCCGACGATGTCGTGAAGCAGGTCGCGCAGCTCCTTCGATTTGTCGCTGTCATCGAGGGACGCGACGATCTCGAACGGCTGGGTGACCTTTTCCAGATAGGCCTTCAACTGGGTTTTAAGATTGGCGTCCAACATGATTCGGCTCCTGCTTGTTTCGGGCAAAGGGGACCCCGCGGCGAGCGCATGCGCGCCCGCCCTGCTCGCTCGGATTCGGGCTTTTGCAGGGTGGCCGGCCTGGGGCCGACCACCGGGGGGAGGTACTGCGGGTACTGCTTAGATCTTGCCAACCAGGTCCAGGGACGGAGCGAGGGTCTTCTCGCCTTCCTTCCACTTGGCCGGGCAGACTTCGCCCGGGTGGGCGGCGGTGTACTGGGCAGCTTTCAGCTTGCGCAGGGTCTCGCCGACGTCACGAGCGATCTCGTTGGAGTGGATTTCAACGGTCTTGATGATGCCTTCCGGGTTGATCACGAAGGTGCCGCGCAGGGCCAGGCCTTCTTCCGGGATGTGCACGCCGAAGGCGTTGGTCAGTTGGTGGGTCGGGTCACCGATCAGCGGGAACTGGGCCTTGCCGACGGCCGGGGAAGTCTCGTGCCATACCTTGTGGGAGAAGTGGGTATCGGTGGTCACGATGTAGACCTCGGTACCGGCCTTCTGGAACTCGGCGTAGTTGTTGGCGGCGTCTTCGATCTCGGTGGGGCAGTTGAAGGTGAAGGCTGCCGGCATGAAGATCAGTACCGACCACTTGCCCTTGAGGGATTCTTCGGTGACTTCGATGAACTTGCCGTTGTGGAAAGCGTTGACCTTGAAAGGTTGAACTGCGGTGTTGATCAGAGACATCGAGTGGTCCTCTATCTATGGGGTTGGAAGTTCGGGTCAAGAATTTACCCGACGAATACTAGGCGGTCAGCCCGTAAAGAGCTTATTGATTGAGGGCATCGCCATCATTGCTTTCCTAAATCGATCCTGGAAAGCCGCTACAGCCCAGTAGCCACGCGGCCTTGCGCGCGGCTACCGGAGCGAGGTGAGCCTGGTTCAGGCCAGGGACTCGTCGAGCAGGACGACTACTTTACCGGAAACCTGGTTGCTGCCGAGCGCCGCGAAGGCCGCTTCCACATCCTTGGCGGCGAAGCTGCGCTCCAGTTGGGGCTTAAGGCGGCCCTCGGCGAACAGGGGCCAGGCGTGCTGCCCCAGGTCGCGCAGCAGGTCGGCCTTGAAGGCGTCGTCGCGGTTGCGCAGCGTGGAGCCGATCAGCTGGATGCGCTTGCCCAGCACCAGCGCCATGTCCAGCTCGGCCTTGCGCCCGCCCATGAGGCCGATGTTGACCCAGCGACCGTCGCGGGCCAGCAGCTCCAGGTTCAGCGCCGCATAGTTGCCACCGACAGGATCGAGGATGACGTCGAAGGGGGCGAAGTCGCGCAGGCTCTCCAGTGCTTCGCCACGCAACGCGCCACCCTGGGCACCAAGGCTTTCACAATAGGCCAGGCGCTCGGCGGAACCGACGCTGACCCAGGCGGGGCTGCCGAACGCCTTGCACAGCTGGATGGCGGCGGAACCGACACCACTCGCACCGGCGTGCAGCAGTACCTTCTCGCCGGGCTTGAGGCCCGCCAGCTGGAACAGGTTGAGCCAGGCGGTGGCGTAGACCTCGGGCAGCGCGGCCCCTTCGGCCAGGCTGAGGCCCTCGGGAACCGGCAGTACGTGGCCGGCATCCACCACCACTTCCTCGGCCATGCCGCCGCCGGCCAGCAGCGCACAGACACGGTCACCGACCTGCCATGCCGCACCCGCGCCCACCTCGGTGATCACCCCGGAGCATTCGAGGCCGATGATGTCGCTGGCACCCGGCGGCGGAGGGTAATGCCCCGCCGCCTGCAACAGATCGGCGCGGTTCAGACCCGCTGCCGCCACACGAATGCGGACCTGCCCCACATCACAGTCAGGAACCGGGCGTTCAGCCCATTCCACGCGCCCTTCAACGCCTTGCAATGCTTTCACGCTGCCTCCATAGTGACCCAGGACTCGCCCGGCGGCTGACCGCCGGGCTTTTGCTTTGCGCCGATGGAACCCGGCGCCCTCAAATACGGCCTAATATGCGTTATCACCTCCCCCGACGTCGACTCAGCATGAAGCGTTCACTGATCTGCTCCGCCCTTGCGTTTGTATTCAGCATCAGCGTCCTGCCGCTGCATGCGTCCACCACCTCGGCAAGCGATAGCTGGGACTCGATCCAGCCCGACCGTGAGCAGGTGATAGCCAGCCTCAACGTGGTGGAGCTGCTCAAGCGCCATCATTACAACAAGCCGCCGCTCAACGATGAGCGCTCGGTGAAGATCTACGAGGGCTACCTCAAGCTTCTCGACCCGGCGAAGATGTATTTCACCGCCGGCGACATCGCCGAATTCAACCAGTGGAAGACGCAATTCGACGACTTCCTCAAGAGCGGCGACCTGGACCCGGGCTTCACCATCTACAAGCGTCATCTGGACCGCCTCAAGGAGCGCCTGGACTTCGCCCTGGCCATGCTCGACAAGGGCGTGGACAAGATCGACTTCAGCGTCGACGAGAGCCTCGAGACCGATCGCGAGAAAGCCACCTGGGCCAAGGACCGAGCCGCCCTCGATGACCTCTGGCGCAAGCGCGTGAAGGACGAAGTCCTGCGCCTGAAGATCGCCAACAAGGAGCCGAAGGCGATCCAGGAGCTGCTGGTCAAGCGCTACAAGAACCAGCTCTCGCGCCTCGAGCAGACCCGTGGCGAGGACGTGTTCCAGGCCTACATCAACGCCTTCGCGCAGACCTACGACCCGCACACCCAGTACCTCTCCCCGGACAACGCGGAGAACTTCGACATCAACATGAGCCTGTCGCTGGAAGGCATCGGTGCGGTGCTGCAGAGCGACAACGAGCATGTGAAGGTGGTGCGCCTGGTCCCCGCCGGCCCCGCCGAGAAGAGCAAGCAGATCGCTCCGGCCGACAAGATCGTCGGCGTCGCCCAGGGCAACGGTGAGATGGTCGACGTGATCGGCTGGCGCCTGGATGAAGTCGTGAAACTGATCCGCGGCCCGAAAGGCTCGGTCGTGCGCCTGGAAGTGGTCCCCGCGAACAACGCCCCCAACGACCAGAGCAGCAAGATCGTCTCCATCACCCGCGAAGCGGTGAAGCTCGAAGAGCAGGCCGCGAAGAAATCCGTGCTGAACCTCGAGCATGACGGCCATGCCTTCAAACTCGGCGTGATCGAAGTGCCGGCCTTCTACCTGGACTTCAAGGCGTTCCGTGCCGGCGACCCCGAGTACAAGAGCACCACGCGCGATGTGAAGAAACTCCTCGGCGAACTGCAGAAGGAGAAGGTTGACGGCGTGGTGATCGACCTGCGCAACAACGGCGGCGGCTCCCTGCAGGAAGCCACCGAGCTGACCGGCCTGTTCATCGACCAGGGCCCGACCGTGCTGGTCCGCAACAGCGACGGCCGCGTCGACGTGCTGGCCGACGAGAACACCGGCATCTTCTACAAGGGCCCGATGGCTGTGCTGGTCAACCGCTTGTCCGCCTCGGCCTCGGAGATCTTCGCCGGCGCGATGCAGGACTATCACCGTGCACTGATCATCGGTGGGCAGACCTTCGGCAAGGGCACCGTGCAGACCATCCAGCCGCTCAATCATGGCGAGCTGAAGCTGACCCTGGCCAAGTTCTACCGCGTCTCCGGCCAGAGCACCCAGCACCAGGGCGTGATCCCCGACATCGAGTACCCCTCGGTGGTCGACACCAAGGAAATCGGCGAAAGCGCGCTGCCCGAGGCCATGCCCTGGGACAGCATCCGCCCGGCGATCAAGCCCGAGGTCGATCCCTTCAAGCCCTTCCTCGCCGAGCTCAAGGCCCGTCACGATTCGCGCACCGCGCACAATCCCGACTTCGTCTACAGCCGCGAGCGCCTGGCCCTGGCCCAGAAGCTGATGAAGGAAACCACCATCACCCTCAACGAGGCCAAGCGCCGTGCCCAGCAGGCGGACATCGAGTCCAAGCAGCTGGCGATGGAAAACAGCCGTCGCAAGGGCAAGGGCGAGGAGCCGCTGAAGGAGCTGAAGAAGGAAGACGAAGACGCGCTGCCGCTGGACGATGACAAGACCAAGCCGGAAGACGACGCCTACCTGACCGAGACCGGGCAGATCCTGCTCGACTACCTGGGTCTGAACTCGGCAGTGGCCAAGCACTGACCGAACGTCATCAGAACGTCACGAAATCGTCGTGAAATGCAGGGGCCGCTTATGCGGCCCCTTGCTTTTGAGCCGCATTCACGAGAGCCAACATGACAGTCACCGAGCAGTTGAGCGCACTGGGCCATATCCTCGCTCACGGCGACCTGAACAGCCTTTTCCAGCCGATCATTTCGCTTTCCGAACGCCGCATCCTCGGCTACGAGGCCCTCACCCGGGGCCCCTCCAACAGCCCCCTGCACTCACCCGTCACCCTGTTCGCCGTCGCGCGCCACGCGGGTCGCCTCAGCGAACTCGAGATGGCCTGCCGCAAGCGTGCCTGTACGCGCTTCCACGAGCTCAAGCTCGACGGCAAGCTGTTCCTCAACGTGTCCCCTGAATCCCTGCTCGACCCCGCCCACCAGCCGGGGCGCACGCTGCAATTGCTGCAGGCCTTCGGCATCCCGCCGAGCCAGGTGGTGATCGAGCTGACCGAGCACGCCCCGACCGAAGACTTCGGCCTGCTCGACACCGCCCTGCACCACTACCGCGCCATGGGTTTCTCCATCGCCCTGGACGACCTCGGCGCCGGCTATTCCAGCCTGCGCCTGTGGTCGGAGCTGCGTCCCGACTACGTGAAGATCGACCGCCACTTCATCGACGGCATCCACCAGGACGCGGTGAAGCGCGAATTCGTCGGTTCCATCCTGAAGATGGCCAAGGCCTCCCGCGCCCAGGTGATCGCCGAGGGCATCGAGCTGCCGGAAGAACTGGCCGTGCTCGCCGAGATGGGCCTGGACCTGGTGCAGGGCTACCTGCTCTGCCGCCCCCAGGAACAACCTCCCCGCGACGCCCGCCCGCTGTTGCCGCAGCTGGAAAGCAGCGGCACGCTCGCCGAGGAAGGCGCCGACCTGCAGGCCCTGCTCAACGAGCAGGCGGCAGTGGACCAGAACACCCCGATCGCCGAAGTCCTGGAAGCCTTCCGTGCCCAGGCCAACCTCAACTCCCTGGCCGTGCTCGACACCCAGCAGCAGCCGGTGGGCATCGTCCACCGCCACCTGCTTTCCGATGCCTTGCTCAAGCCCTTCGCCACCGACCTGTTCGCCCGCAAGCCGATCAGCCGACTGATGAGCGACGACTTCCTCGCCGTCGAGCTGTGCCAATCGCTGCAACAGGTCAGCCGCCTGCTCACCAGCCGCGCACGCCAGCGCATCGAAGAGGACTTCATCATCGTCTCCGAAGGCCGTTACCAGGGGCTTGGAAGGGTGATCGACGTACTCAAGCTGATCACCGAAATGAAGATCCAGCAGGCCCGTCATGCCAACCCGCTGACCCTGCTGCCGGGCAACGTACCCATCCAGCAATGCCTGGCGCGACTGCTCCAGCAGGGCCGTGCGGCGATGATCTGCTACGTGGACATCGACAGCTTCAAGCCCTTCAACGACCTCTACGGCTACGCCAAGGGCGATGAAGTGCTGCTGTGCCTGGCGCAATGCCTGAACGAGCGCGTCGACCCGGCACGGGACTTCGTCGGCCATATCGGCGGCGACGACTTCATGCTGGTACTGGGCTCGGAAGACTGGCGCGCCAAGCTCAACCACCTGCTGGAGGATTTCCAGGGGCAGTGCCGGCGTTTCTACCGCACCGACCACTTGCAGGCCGGCTGCTTCATCGCGCACAACCGCCATGGCGAGCGCGAGGAGTTCCCGCTGCTGTCATTGTCGATCGGTGTGGTCAACCTGCGCGCCGAGGCCTGCAGCCAGCTGGACGCCAGCCAGCTCGCGGCGCTCGCCTCGGAAGCCAAGCGCCACGCCAAGGCGGTGCCCGGCTACAGCCTGCACATCATCGATGCGGCCTGAAACGGTGCGCGGGGCAAGCCGGGATCAGAAGCCCAGGCGCGCGGCGCTGGCGGCCATGCGCTCGGCAGCAGCCGGGTCGGGCGTCAGGCCCGGCCCACCCTCGCGGTAGAGATCAGCCAGGCGCTTGGCGGCCAGGGGATGCCCAGCCGACTCGGCGAGCGCCCACCACGAAGCCGCTTCGGCGGCATCGGGCGGGTTGCGGGTGTCCCCTGCCAACGCCAGCACCCCGAGCTGGTAGGAAGACTTGCCATCACCGGCGCGGGCCGCCAGGCGCAGCATGCGGATGCCCTCCTCCCGCGCCCCGAAGCCCTGCCCACGGTGCAACAGGAGATGACCGTAGAAGCTCTGCGCGGCGACATCCCCCAGATTGGCCATGCGCGCGTACTGACCCTGCATCCAGTTCCACGCCCGCGGCTGCTTGACCAAGGCAGGCCAACGCAGCAGCCAGCGCGCAACGAGATAGCCGATGCGAGCGCGCATCTTCCAGTGCAGCATCAGGTTTCCTCGGGGTAGGTGAACTCGAATACCCGCACCACTTCGGCCGCATGCCAGGACGCCGCAGCGATGCCGTCCGGCGGCCCGGAGAAGCGACCCAGGCGCACCACGCATTCGAAGAAGCCGGTACGCGGCAGACGGCTGGCCCCCTGGCTGATCACCAAGGAGCTGCGTAGCGGACGCTCGGCACGGGCGTCCAGTGCGGCGAGGTGCTCCAGGGCGGCGGTAAGGGTCTGCATGGCGGGGGTAGGCAGTTGGAGGCGCTCCACCAGGGCGCGGTAGGTCAGCAGATGACGCTGCCGGCGAGCATCTTCCAGCTCACCCAACAGGGCCTGCCAGTGCTGGCGGCTGATGCGAACGCTCAAGATTCCGCCTCCCAGCCGGCGACACCGAGGACGCGTGCCAGCGAGCGCTTTATCGCGGCATCCGGCTCGCGCTCGCCGCTCTCGATCAGGCCCAGGTAGACGGGGCTGATGCCGACCGCTCGGGCGACTTGTTCAAGGCTTTGCCCCAGCTCCTCACGCAGTGCCTGCAACTGCGAGAACGAAGGGGCGGAGACGGCGCCGGTGGGCGCCTGGGTGGCTTGTCCGGCAGCCTGTAGCAGAGCCTGGTAATCAGCCCAGGGCAACACCGCGTACTCTGCTTCACCGTCACGCATGATCACTTGCACGTTCATTGCAACTCCCGTGGACAGCAGTGCCGACAGCTTCAGCACTTTCCTTGCAGATCGCCATATTAACAGGGCGAATCGGCCTCCGGGGGCCATCAGTGAGCACGCAGCGAAACCGTGATCGTGCGCGCTTTTCGACCTCAGAGCAGGTCTTCCAAGGCCTCTTCACGAGCAGGTATGCGATCGAGAGACGCCGTCACATCAGGCGTCTGTGCATCGCGCCAGGAGCGGAAGGCATCCAGCTCGGCGCTCCAGGTCTTCAGCACCCAGGCGAGCACGCCCAGGTCATCGATCAGGCCGACACCCAGCACCCAGTCGGGGATGGCGTCCACAGGCGTGAGGAAATACACCAGCCCGGCGACGATCGAGAGAAACGCCTTGGGGCTGATGTCGCGGTACTGGCCACGCAGGCGCGCCACGCACAGTGCCAGTAACACCTGCAGGTCTTCCTTCACCGCGCCCAGGCGACCGCTCTGCCTCGCGCTTTTTCGGGTCACCGCGAGCAACAGTGCAGGCAGCCGCCCGCGCGCCAGGAAACGACGCGCAATGGGCAGGTAACGCTCCAGATTCCAGGGGGCTTTCATGGTCGCTCCTCGTTGAACCGCATGGGAACGGGGCTATCAGGGGTTACCCACAGAAGCTGTGGATAACCTTGTTGACAGATTATTGCCGAAACCTGCGAAAGCCCGTCATGCCTGGCTTTGCTACAGATCGGCGATTTTTTGGCCAGGCCAAAAAAATCAACGAAATCAACTGGTTGAAAATCAGCCAGAGCCTGCGACAGCGCACCGCAGTGACAAGGCCCGTGGCTGCCCGGTCATGTGCATAACCGTAACACCGCCCAAGCCCACCACCCTCGTTCAGACCCATGAGTCAGGCCCTGGTTCGCTCTGCGACCTGGGTACAACAGCAGGTATCCCATGTCGCCGCAGAAATGAAAACGCCCCGCACGAGGCGGGGCGCTTCAGGGGACGTTCGGCTTACTGCTGCGGGGCGGCGGCCGGGTCCTTGATGCCGATCAGCTCCAGGTCGAACACCAGGACCGAGTTCGCCGGGATCGCCGGGCTCGGGCTCTGCTCGCCATAGGCCAGTTCGCTCGGGATGTAGAGCTTGTACTTCTCGCCGACATGCATCAGTTGCAGGCCTTCGACCCAACCCGGGATCACGCCGTTGACCGGCAGATCGATCGGGCTGCCACGCTGGATGGAGCTGTCGAAGACGGTGCCGTCGGTCAGCTTGCCTTCATAGTGGACGGTCACCACATCGGTCGCCTTGGGCTGAGCGCCATCGGCCTTCTTCACGACTTCGTACTGCAGGCCGGAAGCGGTGGTGGTCACGCCTTCACGCTTGCCGTTCTCTTCGAGGAACTTCTTGCCCGCCTTGGCGGATTCCTCGTTGATCTTGACCATGCGCTCTTCGGCACGCTTCTGCAGGAAGGCGAAGGCTTCGACCAGCTCATCGTCCTTCAGGCGTTGTTCTTTCTTGCCGATGGCATCTTCGATGCCCTGGGCGACAGCTTTGGAATCCAGGTCATCCATGCCTTCCTGAGCCAGGCTCTTGCCCATGTTCAGGCCGATGCCGTAGGAGGCTTTCTGTGCCGGGGTCTTGAGCTCGACGCTGGTCTGCGAATCGCAGCCAGCGAGCACCAGGCCCACCAGAGCCACAGCCGCCGCCAAACGATGTTGTTTCATGCTGATTCCTTGTCTGTCCGCCGTGAAGGCTTGTTCTATGAAGCCGCGAGCTTAGCAGGCCCCCGCGACCAGTGGCTATGGGCATATAGGATCAATCGGCAGGCAATTAGTTCAGCGCTGCCCGGCAGGAAAACGCATGAAATACCTGCATGTTTGCGCAACGGGGCAAGGGTCGGGGACGGGACTTTTTCGCGGGCAAAGAAAAAGCCCTCAGGCATCGCTACCTGAGGGCTTTCCGTATATGGCGCAGCGGACGGGACTCGAACCCGCGACCCCCGGCGTGACAGGCCGGTATTCTAACCGACTGAACTACCGCTGCGCGTTACTGCGAGATTGGTGGGTGATGACGGGATCGAACCGCCGACCCTCTGCTTGTAAGGCAGATGCTCTCCCGGCTGAGCTAATCACCCTTCACTCTCGAAGTGGGGCGCATTCTAGAGAGGTATCCCTACCCTGGCAAGCCCCTTTTGAAAAAAAATTTGCTAGCCGTTCCAAAGGCTTAGCGCAGGGTTGGCCTGAGTGCTCCGGGGGAGAATAATGCGCGCTTTGTGTCCGGAGAGAATTCCCCCATGTGGTTCCGTAACCTGCTCGTCTACCGCCTCACCCAGGATGTGCCCTTCGACGCCGAGGCCCTGGAAACCGCGCTGGCCACCAAGCCGGCCCGCCCCTGTGCCAGCCAGGAACTGACCACCTACGGCTTCGTCGCCCCCTTCGGCAAAGGCGCCGATGCCCCCCTCGTGCATGTCAGTGAAGGCTTCCTGCTGGTCGCCGCACGCAAGGAGGAACGCATCCTCCCCGGCAGCGTGGTGCGTGACGCGCTGAAGGAGAAGGTCGATGAGATAGAAGCCGAGCAGATGCGCAAGGTCTACAAGAAGGAGCGCGACCAGCTCAAGGACGAGATCGTCCAGACCTTCCTGCCCCGCGCCTTCATCCGCAAGTCGGCCACTTTCGCCGCCATCGCCCCCGCGCAGGGCCTGATCCTGGTCGACGCCTCCAGCCCGAAGCGTGCCGAGGACCTGCTGTCCACCCTGCGCGAGGCCATCGGCTCCCTGCCGGTGCGCCCGGTCTCGGTGAAGATCGCCCCCACCGCCACCCTTACCGAGTGGGTCAAGACCCAGGAAGCCGCCAAGGACTTCTACGTGCTCGACGAGTGCGAGCTGCGCGACACCGATGAAGACGGCGGCGTGGTCCGCTGCAAGCGCCAGGACCTGACCAGCGACGAGATCCAGCTGCACCTGTCTTCCGGCAAGCTGGTCACCCAGCTGTCCCTGGCCTGGCAGGACAAGCTGTCCTTCGTGCTCGACGACAAGCTGGTGGTCAAGCGCCTGCGCTTCGAAGACCTGCTGCAGGAGAAGGCCGAGCAGGACGGCGGCGACGACTCCCTGAGCCAGCTCGACGCCAGCTTCACCCTGATGATGCTGACCCTCGTCGAGTTCCTGCCCCAGTTGATCGAAGCCCTCGGCGGCGAAGAGATCCCCCAGGGCGTCTGACGCCGCCCCGCGCCCGGCCTCTGCCGGGCGCCTTTTCCCCTAAGGAACGAGCATGCGCGCACTGGCCGCCCTGAGCCGCTTCGTCGGCAATACCTTCGCCCTCTGGATCCTGCTGTTCGCCCTGCTGGCCTTTTATCAGCCGGCCTGGTTCCTGCCCCTGGCGAAATGGATAGTGCCGCTGCTCGGCCTGATCATGTTCGGCATGGGCCTGACCCTGAAGACCGAAGACTTCCGCGAGGTGGCGCGCCGCCCCCTGCGCGTGCTGATCGGCGTGCTCGCCCAGTTCCTGATCATGCCCGGGCTCGCCTGGCTGCTGTGCCAGGTGTTGCGCCTGCCGCCGGAGGTGGCCGTTGGCGTGATCCTGGTGGGTTGCTGCCCCGGCGGCACCGCCTCCAACGTGATGACCTGGTTCGCCCGTGGCGACCTGGCCCTGTCCGTCGCCATCACCGCGGTCACCACGCTGCTCGCCCCGCTGGTCACCCCCGCGCTGATCTGGCTGCTGGCCTCGGCCTGGCTACCGGTGCAGTTCGGCGCGCTGTTCATGTCGATCCTCCAGGTGGTGCTGCTGCCCATCGCCCTCGGCCTCATCGCCCAGCGCCTGCTCGGCGTCCGTGTGCGCCACCTGGTGGAGGTGCTGCCCCTGGTGTCGGTGGTGAGCATCGTCATCATCGTCGCTGCGGTGGTTGCCGCCAGCCAGGCGAAAATCGCCGAATCCGGCCTTCTGATCATGGCCGTGGTGGTGCTGCACAACGGATTCGGCCTGGCCCTGGGCTACCTCGCCGGCAAGCTCTTCGGTATGCCGCTGGCCCAGCGCAAGACGCTCTCCATTGAGGTCGGCATGCAGAACTCCGGTCTCGGTGCCGCCCTGGCCAGCGCACACTTCTCGCCACTGGCGGCCGTACCCAGCGCGTTGTTCAGCGTCTGGCACAACCTCTCGGGCTCACTGCTCGCCGCCCTGTTCCGGCGCATGAAGGATGAATCCGACAAGCCCACCGACTGACGTCTGTCAGGCCGCCCGTCCCGCACAACTTGTCCGGGCGGCCAGGATGTGCAAAATACTGCGCAGTGCAGGGACGGCCCTGCCACTCGCCGAGTGACCATACCGGGGACGGCCCCGATCCAATCCGTCGTACCTTTGGAGGTCACCATGTCCTGGATAATCCTGTTCTTCGCCGGCCTGTTCGAGGTGGGTTGGGCCGTAGGCCTGAAATACACCGAAGGCTTCACCCGCCCACTGCCCACCGCGCTCACCGTGCTGGCCATGGCCATCAGCCTCGGCTTGCTGGGCCTGGCCATGAAGCACCTGCCGCTGGGCACCGCCTATGCGATCTGGACCGGTATCGGCGCCGTCGGCACCGTGATCGCCGGCGTGATCCTCTTCGGCGAATCCGTCGCGCTGATGCGCCTGGGCAGTGTCGCGCTGATCATCTGCGGCCTGATCGGCCTTAAGGTCAGCACCTGATCACAGCCGCGCACCCATGAAAAAGCCCGCCATTCCGGCGGGCTTTTTCGTTGCGATGCGGCCTAGCGCAGATCGCCACGCAGGGCCGCGACCTGGGCCTGCAGGCTCAGGCGGTCGACCGTCTCCGGCGCCAGCGGTGCGCCGGCCACCAGGTTGATGCGCGACCAGAAGCGCTTGAACAGGCCCTTGCCCGGATCGCGGCTGAAGAAGCTGCCCCACAACCCCTGCAGCGCCATCGGGATCACCGGTACCGGGTTCTGTTCGAGGATGCGCTCGACACCGTTCTTGAACTCGTTGATCTCGCCGTCCGTGGTGAGCTTGCCCTCGGGAAAGATGCACACCACTTCACCGGCCTTCAGGTACTCGTCGATCTTCTTGAAGGCGCGGTCGTAGACCAGCAGGTCCTCGCTGCGCCCGGCGATGGGCACGGTGCCAGCGGTACGGAAGATGAAGTTGAGCACCGGCAGGTTGTAGATCTTGTAGTACATGACGAAGCGCACCGGCCGCCGCACCGCGCCACCGATCAGCAGCGCATCGACGAAGGACACGTGGTTGCACACCAGCACCGCCGGGCCCTCCTCCGGGATGGCCTCCAGGCCCTTGTGCTCGACGCGGTACATCGAGTGGCCCAGCAGCCAGATGAGGAAGCGCATGCTGAACTCGGGGACGATCTTGAAGATGTAGCTGTTCACCGCGATGTTCATCAGCGACACCACCAGGAACAGTTGCGGGATCGACAGCCCGGCGACGCTCAGGAACAGGATCGAGGCGATGGCCGAGACCACCATGAACAAGGCGTTGAGGATGTTGTTGGCGGCGATCACCCGCGCGCGCTCGTTCTCGGCGGTGCGCGACTGGATCAGCGCGTACAGCGGCACGATGTAGAAGCCGCCGAACAGGCCGATGCCGAAGATGTCGGCGAGGATCAGCCAGGCCTGCGGCACGCTGATCACCGCCAGCCAGTCATGGGGCGCAGCGGCCTGCGGGAAGCCGCCCGAATGCCACCAGAGCAGGATGCCGAAGACGGTCAGGCCGATGGAGCCGAAGGGCACCAGGCCCACCTCCACCTTGCCACCGGACAGGCGCTCGCAAAGCATCGAGCCCATCGCGATGCCTATCGAGAACACGGTGAGGATCAGCGTCACCACGCTCTCGTCGCCGAACAGCAGGTCCTTGGAATAGGCCGGAATCTGCGTCAGGTACACGGCGCCGAGGAACCAGAACCAGGAGTTGCCCACCAGCGAGCGCGACACCGAGGGACGCTGGCCCAGGCCCAGACGCAGGATCACCCAGGACTGGCTGAAGATGTTCCAGTCCAGCTTCAGCTCCGGCATCGCCGCCGCCGCGCGGGGAATGCCGCGGCTGGCCAGGTAGCCGAGGGACGCGGTGATCAGGATGGCAGCGGCGACGATCGGCTCGTAGCGCTCGGTGGACATCATGATCCCGGCACCGATGGTGCCCGCGAGGATGGCCAGGAAGGTGCCCATCTCCACCAGCGCGTTGCCCCCCACCAGCTCCTGCTCACGCAGGGCCTGGGGCAGGATCGAGTACTTCACCGGGCCGAACAGCGCCGAGTGGGTGCCCATGGCGAACAGCGCCGCCAGCAGCAGCCAGAGGTTATCGAGGAAGAAGCCCAGTGCGCCCACCGCCATGATCCCCACTTCGGCCAGCTTGATGGCGCGGATCAGCGAGTCCTTGGCGAACTTCTCGCCGAACTGCCCGCCCAGGGCGGAGAAGAGGAAGAACGGCAGGATGAACAGCAGGGCGCAGAGGTTGACGTAGATGGTCTTGTCGCCGGAGATCGCCAGCTTGTAGAGGATGGCGAGGATCAGCGACTGCTTGAAGATGTTGTCGTTGAAGGCGCCGAGCAGCTGCGTCACGAAGAACGGCAGGAAACGTCGCGTGCCCAGCAGGGCGAATTGCGAATGTTGGCTCATCTTCCTTGGTACCTGGTAGTGGCTGGGGTGAAGCCGGTGCGCGAGGCACGTCGCTGATTTGACAGCAACTGGCCAGCTCCAGGCCACACCTTGAGACGAAAAATGCCGAATCCCCACGCAAAAAGGGCGCCTTTCGCGGCGCCCCCTTCCCCTCAGATCGGCAGCTGCCCCAGCCCCCAGCGCAGGGCGAAGAACAGCAGCAGCCCGCCGAGGATGGTCGCCAGCAGGTGGCGGGTGATGGCGGCGATGAGGATGCAGCCGAGCCCCGCCAGCAGGTAGGCGTTGTCCAGCGCCAGTGCCGCATGCTCGCCGTCGGGCATCACCATGCCGGGCACCACGATGGCGGTGAGCACAGCGGTCGGCACGTAGTGCAGGCCCTGGCGCACCAGCGGCGGGAAGCGCAGGTCCGGCCAGGCGAAGAGGCTGTAGCGGATGGCGAAGGTGATCGCGGTCATGCCGAGGATCAGCAGCCAGGTTTCCATCAGAGCACCTCCTCGAGCTGGCCCAGGCGATAGCGCCGCTCCAGCACCACGCCGACGACGATGCCGCTCAGCGCCGCCGCCATCAGCCCGAGCTTGTAGGGCAGTGCGTGGCACAGCAGCGCCACGGCCCCGGCCACCAGTGCCGCCGCCACCTGCGGTCGGTTGCGCAGCATGGGCACGACGATGCCGATGAAGGTCGCCAACATGGCGAAATCCAGCCCCCAGGCCGCGAGATTGGGCACGGCCTGGCCGAACACCACCCCCACAAGGGTGTAGGACGCCCAGCTCAGGTACATCGCCAGCGCAGCGCCGAGGAAGTACCAGTGCTTGAGCGGCGACTCATCCTCCTCGGCATAGCGGTGCTGCACCACGGCGAACGCTTCGTCGGTGAGCCAGAAGGCCAGGGGCAGGCGCCAGCGCCGCGGCAGGTGACGCACGAAGGGTTGCAGGGTGGCGCTGTAGAGGGCGTGGCGCAGGTTCACCACCAGCGTGGTCAGCAGCACCACCGCCACCCCAGCGCCCCCGCTGAGCAGGGTGATGGCGATGAACTGCGCCGAGCCGGCGAACACCAGCAACGACATGCCGAGGGTCTGCCAGGCGTCGAGCCCGGCCCCGGCGGCCAGGGTGCCGTAGATGATGCCGAAGGGCATGGCGCCGATGAGCATCGGCACGATGTCGCGCACGCCGCGGACGAATTCTGTAGAGCGGGACATGGGATTCTCCTTGTCCCCCCACTCTGCCAGCCGGGGGTTCAGCCGGTCTTGAACGATCTTGCGCAGGCGCTGCGGTACTCCCCCGGGCCAACGCCATAAGCCTGCTTGAACTGGCGGGTCAGGTGGCTCTGGTCGGCAAAGCCCAGCTGCATCGCCACCGGTAGCGGCGCGCAGCCTTCGCGCAGCAGCACCCGAGCCTGCTCCAGGCGACGCTGTTTCAACCAGGCGTGGGGCGGCAGCCCGGTGGCCCGGCGGAACACCCGGGCGAAATGGAACGGCGATAGCCCAACCAGGGCGGCCAGCTCCTCCAGGGACGGCGGCGAGGCCAGGCGCGCCGCCAGCACCTCGCGGGCCAGCGCCACGGCATGGGGCTCCTGCCCTGCCGGCCGAGGCGCACCGATGCGCGCGTGGCGGCTGAACAGCAGCAGGATCGCCTCACGCCAGGCCACCTGCTGCTCCAGCGCGGTGGCATTGCGCTCCAGCAGGCAGTGCAGGTCGAGGAAGCGGCGCGTCACTTCGGGGTCGTGCAGCACGCTGTCGGCGAAGGTGGGCAGGCCGCCGGTGGCGATCTCCAGTTCGTCCAGCACCTCGGTCACCCGGTGCAGGTCGGGGTAGAAGCCGCGGTAGCGCCACCCTTCCTCGTGGGCCTTGGAGCCCGTATGCAGCTCGTCCGGGTTGATCAGCACCATGCTGCCGACGGCAGCCAGGTGGTCGCTGCCGCGGTGGCGGAAGCGCTGGGCGCCGGATTCGAGGACGGTGAAGACGTAGCCCTCGTGCACATGCGGCGAGAAACGCTGCTCGATGTAGCGCGCGTGCAGGAGTTCGACCCCGCCCAGCGCGCTGGCCTGCCAGAAGCGCGTCCGCTCGCCCCCCGTGCTCATTGGCCGAAAGCGGCTTCCAGGGCCTGCTTCACAGCCGGCCATTCATGGTCGGTGATGCTGTAGAGCACGCTGTCGTCGAGGCGCCCGTCCGCCAGGCGGCGATGGTTGCGCAGCACGCCTTCGCGCTGGGCACCGAGCTTCTCGATGGCCCTCTGCGAGCGCAGGTTGCTGCCGGCGGTCTTCAATTGCACGCGCACCACCTGCCACTCCTCGAAGGCATGGCGCAGCATCAGGTACTTGATCGAGGCATTGAGGCCGCTGGCGTGCTCGCTGCGGGCCAGCCAGGTCCAGCCGATCTCCACGGCCGGAAGCGCGGGCATGAAATCGGCGAAGCGGCTGGTACCCACCAGGCGGTCGCCCAGGCGGATGGCGAACACCACGGCCTGGCCTTCACGCTGCTCGGCCAGGCCCTGGCGGTACCAGTCCGGGCGCAACGGGCCGCTCATGTAGACCAGCTCATCGCGATTGGCCTCGGCCAGCGCCGAGAGTTCGGTGATGTCGGCCTCCCCCAGCGGCTCGAGGCGCAAGGCGCCGCGCTGCAGGATGACCGGTTGCGGATTGAACATCTGCGCCTCCTCAGGCGAAAGATCCCTGCTGATCAGAACGTCCTGGCACCCGGAAGTGCCTTGCAGGGCGCCGGCCCGGACACCTGGAGGTCCGCCGGCGAGGCTGCCAAGCTAGCAGCCCCGCCTGCGGTGCTCAACCCCGCCTGCGACCTTGGTCGCAGCCGCCTGACGGACAACCGGCTTTGGTGCGAAACTGCCGCCTCGGGACACAGGCGGGCGCCCCCGTCCGCCGCCTTCACTCCGGAGTCTGCATGTCGTTGTCCAGCGGGCTGATCGCCGCGGTCGCCCTTCTCTACATGGCCGTGCTCTTCGCCATCGCCTTCTACGGCGACCGCCGCAGCGCGCCGATGCCGCCCAAGGGCCGTGCCCTGGTCTACAGCCTGTCGCTGGCGGTGTACTGCACCAGCTGGACCTTCTTCGGCGCCGTCGGCCAGGCCGCCGGCCAGCTCTGGGCCTTCCTGCCCATCTACCTGGGGCCCATCCTGCTGATGGTGTTCGCGCCCTGGGTGCTGCAGAAGATGGTGCTGATCAGCAAGCAGGAGAACATCACCTCCATCGCCGACTTCATCGCCGCCCGCTATGGCAAGTCCCAGGCCCTGGCGGTGGTGGTGGCGCTGATCTGCCTGGTCAGCGTGCTGCCCTACATCGCCCTGCAGCTCAAGGGCATCGTCCTCGGCGTCAACCTGCTGATCGGCTCCGGCGCGGAATCCACCGGCACCCGTGCCCAGGACACGGCGCTCATCGTGTCCCTGGTGCTGGCGCTGTTCACCATCCTCTTCGGCACCCGCAACCTCGACGCCACCGAGCACCACCGGGGCATGGTCCTGGCCATCTCGTTCGAGTCGCTGGTCAAGCTGCTGGCCTTCCTCGCGGTGGGCACCTTCGTCAGCTTCAGCCTGTTCGACGGCTTCGACGACCTGACGATGCGCGCCATGCAGGCCACCCACCTGGAGAGCTTCTGGCTGCAGCCGGTGGACTGGCCGACCCTGGTCGTGCAGACCGGTGTGGCGATGATCGCCTTCGTCTGCCTGCCCCGGCAGTTCCACGTCTCGGTGGTGGAGAACATCGAGCCCCGTGACCTGCGCACCGCACGCTGGGTGTTCCCGCTCTACCTGGGGCTGGCGGCGCTGTTCGTGGTGCCCATCGCCCTGGCCGGCAAGATGCTGCTGCCCGTCGGCGTGATGCCGGACTCCTTCGTCATCAGCCTGCCGCTCGCCGAGGCCCATCCGTCCCTCGCCCTGCTGGCGTTCATCGGCGGTGCCTCGGCCGCCACCGGCATGGTGATAGTCGAGGCCGTGGCGCTCTCGACCATGGTCTCCAACGACATGCTGCTGCCCTGGCTGCTGCGCCGGCAGAGCGCCGAACGCCCCTTCGAGGTGTTCCGCCACTGGATGCTCTCGGTGCGCCGCATCAGCATCGTGGTGATCATCCTCCTGGGCTACGTCAGCTACCGGTTGCTCGGCTCCACGGCGAGCCTGGCCACCATCGGCCAGATCGCCTTCGCCGCCATCGCCCAGCTCGGCCCGGCCATGGCCGGCGCCCTGTACTGGAAGCAGGCCAACCGTCGCGGCGTGTTCGCCGGCCTCGCCACCGGCGCCCTGCTCTGGGCCTACACCCTGGTACTGCCGCAGGTGGCGCGCGGGCTCGGCTGGCCGCTGGAGGCCTTCCCCGGCCTCGCCGGGCTGATGGCCAACCCGCTGAACCTGCCCATCGACCCGCAGACCCAGGGCGTGGTGCTGTCGCTGGCCGGCAACTGGCTGCTGTTCGCCTGGGTCTCGGTGTTCTCCCGCACCCGGGTCTCCGAGCACTGGCAGGCCAGCCGCTTCATCGGCCAGATCGTCTCGGTGCGACCGAGCAGCCGCTCGCTGCTGGCCGTGCAGGTGGAAGACCTGCTGATGCTCGCCGCGCGCTTCGTCGGCGAGGAGCGCGCACGGCAGAGCTTCGTGCGCTTCGCCTACCGACAGGGCACCAGCTTCAACCCGGTGCAGAACGCCAACCAGGACTGGATCACCCACACCGAGCGCCTGCTCGCCGGCGTGCTCGGGGCCTCCTCCGCGCGCGCGGTGGTGAAGGCCGCCATCGAAGGCCGCGAGATGCAGGTGGAGGACGTCGTGCGCATCGTCGACGAAGCCTCCGAGGTGCTGCAGTTCAACCGCGCGTTGCTGCAGGGGGCCATCGAGAACATCACCCAGGGCATCAGCGTGGTCGACCAATCCCTGCGCCTGGTCGCCTGGAACCGCCGCTACCTGGAGCTGTTCGACTATCCCGAAGGCCTGATCAGCGTCGGCCGGCCGATCGCCGACATCATCCGCTACAACGCCGAACGCGGCCTGTGCGGGCCGGGCGATGCCGAGGCCCACGTCTCGCGCCGGCTGTTCTGGATGCGCCAGGGCAACGCCCACACCTCCGAGCGGCTGTTCCCCAATGGCCGGGTCATCGAGCTGATCGGCAACCCCATGCCCGGTGGCGGCTTCGTCATGAGCTTCACCGACATCACCGCGTTCCGCGAGGCCGAGAAGGCGCTCAAGGAGGCCAACGAAGGCCTGGAACAACGGGTCATCGACCGCACCCTCGAACTGTCCCAGCTCAACCAGGCGCTGATCGAAGCCAAGGGCACCGCCGAGGCGGCCAACCAGTCGAAGACGCGTTTCCTCGCCGCCGTCAGCCACGACCTGATGCAGCCGCTGAACGCCGCCCGATTGTTCTCCGCCGCCCTCGCCCACCAGCAGGACGCGCTGCCGGTTGAATCCCGCGAGCTGGTGGGCCACCTCGACAGCGCGTTGCGCTCGGCGGAGGACCTGATCACCGACCTGCTGGACATCTCGCGCCTGGAAAGCGGCCGCATCACCCCCGACCGTGCCGCCTTCCCCCTGGCCACGCTGTACGACGCCCTCGGTGCCGAATTCAAGGCACTGGCCCAGGAGCAGGGCGTGGACTTCCGCGTCAGCGGCAGCAAGCTGCGCATCGAGAGCGACATGAAGCTGCTGCGCCGAGTGCTGCAGAACTTCCTCACCAACGCCTTCCGCTATGCCAAGGGCCACGTGCTGCTGGGCGTGCGCCGCGAAGGCGGCCTGCTGCGCCTGGAAGTCTGGGACCGCGGCCCGGGCATCCCCGAAGATAAGCGCAAGGTGATATTCGAAGAGTTCAAGCGCCTGGACAGCCACCAGACCCGCGCCGAGAAAGGCCTGGGCCTGGGCCTGGCCATCGCCGACGGGCTCTGCCGCGTGCTCGGCCACCCCCTGCAAGTGCGCTCTTGGCCGGGCAAGGGCAGCGTGTTCAGCGTCAGCGTGCCCCTGGCGCGCACCCCGGCGCCCTCCCCGGTGGCGGTGCCGAAGGAAACCAACGGCCACGCCCTCGACGGCACCCAGGTGCTGTGCATCGACAACGAGGACAGCATCCTCACCGGCATGCACAGCCTGCTCTCGCGCTGGGGCTGCCAGGTGTGGACGGCACGCAACCGCCTGGAATGCGAACACCTGCTGGCCGAAGACGTGCGCCCGCAACTGGCGCTGGTGGACTACCACCTCGACGAAGGCGAGACCGGTACCGAGCTGATGGCCTGGCTGCGCACCCGCCTCGGCGCCCCGGTGCCCGGCGTGGTGATCAGTGCAGACGCCCGCGCCGAACTGATCGCCGAAGTCCACGCCGCCGGCCTCGACTACCTGGCCAAACCGGTCAAGCCCGCCGCCCTGCGCGCCCTGCTCAGCCGACACCTGGTACTGCGCTGAGCGCGAGGCCGGAGCGTCGGAGGCGACGGGGCACGGTCAACGCCGGGTTTCGCTTCGCTCCAGCCTCCTGCGCAGCCTGGTCGGGGACTCGCCGGTTCGACAGTGGCAACAGTCGATGGGCCGCTGTTCTCCTCGGCGATGCGGGACGGTATAAGGAACCCCTGGCGCACCCTGCCGCCAGGCCGTCATGCCAGGAGCCATCGCAATGAATCTTTCCAGTGGGTCGGGCCCGGTGCCGACCCACCTTCCCGAGCGCCCCGCCGAGGACTACCTCGCCGAGCGGGTCGCCACGCTGTTCTCCACCAGCCCCTCGACGGCGGTCGGCAACGTCTTCTCCGGCTCCATGGTGTTCGGCGTCTACCACGCCAGCGCGCCATTGCGCGGGCTTTGCGTCTGGCTCGCCGTGCTGGTGGTGCTGATGGTCGTGCGCCTGTCCCTGGTGCGCGCCTGGCGCCGCGACCCGCAACGCTTCCCGCCACTGACCTGGGCACGCATGACCATGTGCCAGTGCGGCGCGGTCGGCCTCGCCTGGGGCATCGGCGCCATCTGGCTGATGGGCTACGGCACGCCCTACGAGGACGTGATCTTCGGCTGCATCGCCCTCGCCTCGGTGATGGTGGCGATGAGCAACGTCTCCTACTGGCCCGCGCACCTGGCCTTCCACGTGCCGATGTTCTTCTTCCTCGGCATCGCCTACGGGCGTGACCCGGAACCCCAGGCGATGTACCTCGCCGTCTCCGCCTGGGTGGTCTGTCCCTTCATCGCCGAGATGGGCCGGCGCCTGCAGATCCGCTTCAACGAGGCCCTGAAGCTGGCCTGGGAGCACCAGGTGCTGGCGCACAAGTACGCCCTGGCCAACCAGGAGCTGGCGATCCTCAGCCGCACCGACGACCTGACCCGCATCGCCAACAAGCGCCACCTCGACGAGACCCTGAGGCGCGAATGGCACCGCTGCGCGCGCAACCACGAGTACCTCGGCGTACTGATGCTCGATATCGATCACTTCAAGCTCTACAACGACAGCTACGGCCACCTCGCCGGCGACACCTGCATCCGCCAGGTGGCCGAGGCGATGCGCGCCAGCATCCGTGAACACTGCGATTTCGTCGCGCGCTTCGGCGGCGAGGAATTCACCGTGGTGATGCCGGGGGCCGACCTGGAAACCGCCTGCGCCATCGCCGAACGCATCCGCGCGGCCGTGCAAGCCTTGCAGCTGCCCCATGCCGGGGCCGAGCGCGGCTACCTGACCGTGAGCATCGGCGTCGCCTCCACCGAACAGGGTACGGCGATCAGCGAGGAAGCCCTGGTGGGCAACGCGGACGTGGCGCTCTACGCCGCCAAGCACGGCGGTCGCAACCGGGTGGAAGCCTTCCGCGGGCAATCGACCCTCCTCGCGTCAGCCACCTGAGGCAGCCCCTCAGCTCTTCAGGAAGCCCCTGAGCAACTCGCCCACCCGGCCGCCCAGCTCCTGGTTGGCCGAGAGTTGCAGCCCGCGCGCCAACTCGCTGTCCACCACCTGTTCCACCAGCGGCCGCAGCGCCAGCAACTGGCGGTTGAGGCCTTCCAGCTCGGCGACGTGGGGCAGGCTGGTGCTGAGCAGCGGGTTGACCAGGTGATTGACGATCATCCGCACGATGCCCTCCGCCACCGGCTCCACCTGCTGGCGGATCGTGGCGAACTGCTCCAGCAGCACCAGCAGCGGAATGCCCGAGCGGTGCAGTTGTACGCCGGCGTTGAAGATGCGCGGGTTGAGCACCCGCAGGTGGTCACCGGCGAACTCGATCAGGCCCAGCGCCTGGGCGATGTCCATGGCCTCATCGGTGAGCTCGTCGCCGAACAGCACCTGCACTTCGTCGAAGCCCAGGGGCGTGGGCTCCAGCTGTGCCCAGTCGCCGACTATGGCCTGCTCCAGGCCGAGTACGTGGGCCAGGTCGCGGCCCTGGTCCCAGGCCTCGAACAGCTCGCGGATGCTGGCGATGCTGTAGCCACGCTCCAGCAGTTGGCCGATCAGGCGCAGGCGCGCCAGGTGCTCGCCGCTGTAGATGCCCACGCGCCCGCGGCGCTCGGGCGGCGGCAGCAACCCGCGATCCTGGTAGGCACGCAGGTTGCGTACGGTGGTACCGGCCTCGCGAGCGAGCTCGTCGACCGTGTACTCCTCGCCCGGAACGGGCTCGGGGATGTGCGGCGCCTGGGCCAGCAGCCGCTGCAGGAAGCTAGGGGGATTCTTCATGGGCGGATCATATCCCTGCGCCTCGGCGGCCAACAACAGCGCGGCCGGAAGCCCAACCTATGGCTGGACATGCTGGCCGACGGTCCCCGCCGAAAGCCGCTTTCGGCCCTTCGAGCCGCCTGCCACGGCGCTTTGCGCGCGACGGTAACGCGGTAACAGCCACCCTGCGGATCAGGGCTGGGCGTCTGGCCAGTCCCGTCTCCCTGGCCGACAATCGATGACATCGAACGATGTAACGATTTCGGCCAGCAGGAGATTCGCCATGCCCGCCCTCCCCA